>QNCV01000228.1 GCA_003645845.1 Fidelibacterota bacterium
AGCATCTCAATAAACTTAAAATAGCGGGTCTCGATGTCCGGGTAAGCCGGAGTCGTCTCTACGATTGTTTTAAGGAAGTCCGCATAATCCCTGTAGGTTTTCTCCGTTTGAAATATGTTTGCCCGGATATTTTTGACGTCCTCAAACAGCGGGGATTCGGGATACAGAAAAATAAATTTGATGATAGACAATTCCGCCTTGGCCCAATTATGTTCCCGAATATATATCTGAGTCAGGAAATCCTGGATGGAATCACAACGTGCTTCCGGGAAAAATCGGTCGATATATTTCTCCAGCTCGGCCACCTGAAAAGGGTGAATATTTTCTACTTCGCCAGAGAGACTCAGGAAACCCCCGGCGGACTTGGCTTTCTGAAGCCGCAGCATTTTTTCATAATGATAGTATTTGTCTTCTAAAAAAGGATCATATTGCACCCCGGACGAGACACCTGCTGCGGGAGCCGGTTGTTTCAATATCGCCAAACTGTCTTGCAGGCTTTTAATGATTCTGTTCAATCGAGCGGTTTCTATGGAATTCTGATTAAGAATGTCGGTAATCTGATCATTAAACAGCGTAGCAATCGAATCTTTTTTTTGCATCAGTAGTTCGTCATAGACCAGCTGCAACGAATCTTTAATAAATTGTCGCAGAGTCGCAACATCACCGGTTGCCTGCTCTTCAACCGACTGCTGGAATTCCATCTCCTGTTTTCCCGCCAGGGTGTCAACCATCGCATCAAGACTGTCGTTTTGGGCAACCACTCCGATATTAAAAATGCATAATAGCACAAATAAAACCGGGTATTTTGTGACAACCCTAAAAGCTGTTTTAGTCAACATGGAAAACCTCACATCAATTTGATTTAATCTGTCCCTCATAGAGTTATTTAAAAAACGGGGCGTTCTTTTCATAATTGCTATAAGTTAAAATATTTTCTCATAAAAAACAGTTTTTGTTACAATCAAGAAAATCTTTAATAATAATTAACATCCTGGAGGTAAATCCCGGAAAATTCCCTCGATTAAAAAAATTAAGAAATATTTAATAAAAAACTTTATCTTTAAGAATAGTATTTGCAACTTTAGGCGTGTATTTTTCAAAGGTATCTGAATGTATCGGCTTCCTAAGCCATTAAAAAGAGGGGCAACCATCGGTGTCATTGCACCGGCCAGCGCGGCACATCGTCAACAGACTAAAGAGGGGCTTGCCTACCTTCAACGTCAGGGCTTTCGGGTCCAATCAGCGCCTAATCTGACACGTGGCCGATATTATCTGGCCGGAAAAGATGATCTCAGACTCAAGTATCTGGAGCAATATATCCTTGATCCCGAGATTGATGCCGTATTCTGTGTGCGCGGTGGCTATGGATTGTTGCGGATTATCGACCGAATCAACTATCGGCGCCTGAAATCCGCGCCGCCCAAAATTATTGTCGGTTATTCGGATATAACAGCCCTGCAAATGGCGTTTTTAACGCAGCTGGGTTGGGTTGGATACAGCGGTCCTATGGTAGCTTCGGATATGAGTGGAACCTTTGATTCTTACTCCGAAGAGTGGCTCTGGAAAGTCATCGGCGATCAGCCGTATCCCCTCGTCTTAGAAAATCCGCCGGGAGAGGAGATTGCCGTATATCGTCATGGCAGGGCAAGCGGTCATCTGATTGGCGGCTGTCTCTCACTGCTGACACCGCTCCTGGGAACCAAATATATGCCGAATCTCGAAGGCGCCATTCTTGTAATCGAGGATATCGGTGAAAAAACCTATCACCTGGATAAGCAGCTTCACATGCTGCGGATACACGGGGTTTTCGATAAAATAGCGGGGCTTATTGTCGGGCATTTTGTCAACTGTTTCCCCAAAAATCCAAAACGTTCTTTTACTTTATATGAGTTTCTGGATGATGTAATCGGCCGGTATGAATTTCCGGTGGTGACAAATTTCGCATACGGCCATATAAAAAAGCGTCTGACGTTGCCGCTGGGGGCCAGGGTAAGCCTTACAACCGAGCCGGTGAAAATTGAATTATTGAGGGAATTTTGAAAAGTGTCGTTGTACCCTTTTTGTAAAAACGTCACTAATAGGAATTTTACACAGCGATAAACAAAAGGGTGTTGAATGGTTATGAAAAAGTTTCCGAAGATCACAATAAATGAGCAGTGGTGTAAGAGCTGTGAAATCTGTGTGGAGTTTTGCCCGAAAAAAGTCTTTGATATGGGCCGTTTTTACCCCGTAGTGGCGAGGCCGGAAGATTGTATCGACTGTAAATTATGTGAGAAGCTGTGTCCGGATTTTGCCATTACGGTTACTTCTCCCAAAGAAACCTAATCAAAATAAAACCGGAGATTTTGTGGAAAAACCTAATCCGAATATCAAGATGTGGCAGGGAAACGTTGCCTGCGCCGAGGGGGCTCTGGCGGCCGGTTGTCGGTTTTTTGCCGGATATCCGATAACCCCCTCTTCGGAAATTGCCGAAGTTTTATCACGTCGACTTCCCATGTTTGGCGGTAAATTTATTCAGATGGAAGATGAAATTGGTGCCATGGGGGCTACAATCGGCGCCTCATTGGGTGGTGTAAAAGCAATGACGGCCACCAGCGGTCCCGGATTTTCCCTGAAGCAGGAAAACCTCGGATTCGCCGCCATGGCCGAAGTTCCCTGTGTCATCATCAACGTTCAGCGTGGCGGACCCAGCACCGGTTTGCCAACTCACGCAGCTCAGGGTGAGCTGATGCAGGCCCGCTGGGGAACACACGGGGATCACCCGATCATTGTTTTATCCCCCTGCTCTGTCCGGGAAACCTATGATATGACGGTGAAAGCCTTTAATCTGTCCGAAAAATATCGCACCCCGGTTATTTTGCTGAGCGATGAGATCGTGGGTCATCTGACTGAAAAAGTCGAAGTTCCCCCCATTGAGGAGCTGGGCCTCATCAACCGTAAAAAACCGACCGTTTCCCCGGATAAATATCTTCCTTACGAAATGGACGAGACCGATATTCCGGCAATGGCAAATTTTGGCGAAGGCTATCGATATCATGTAACCGGATTGGCGCATGATGAGACCGGTTTTCCAACCAATGATCCTCTCAAGATTGAAGCTCAATTGGAACGACTTAACCGGAAAATAGACCGTTATCGCGATGATATCGTTGAGATAGAAACATTGTATACCGATGACGCTGAAATTCTGGTCATATCTTTTGGCTCAACAGCCCGATCAGCCAGACGGGCTGTAGCCAACGCCCGTAAAAATGGAACCAAAGCCGGATTGTTAAGGCAAAAAACCGTCTGGCCGATGCCGTACCGTGAGATTGAGGCAATCGGTGCAAACGTAAAAAGAATCATTGTCGCGGAGATGAATCTGGGGCAGCTGGCTCATGAGGTGGAATGGGCCGTCCGGCGCTCGAAACCGGTAGTGCGAGTCAATAAAATCAATGGGGAACCGATTACCCCGAAAGAGATTTATAATTCAATAGTTATCAAGGAATAATGATGGATTATTTACAGTATTTGCGTCTCGATAAAATGCCCCATATCTGGTGCGATGGATGCGGGCATGGCATTATTTTAAAATCGATTCTTCGGACAATTGACAAACTGGGATGGGATAAGAATGATATTGCCATGGTGTCGGGGATCGGTTGCTCCGGCCGGACACCGGGATACGTTGATTTTAACACCCTGCATACAACGCACGGCAGGGCCCTTGCTTTTGCAACGGGACTAAAAATCGCTAAGCCGAAGCTCCATGTAATTGTTGTCAGTGGCGACGGAGACGCGGCCGCAATCGGGGGCAATCATTTTATTCACGCTGCCCGGCGCAATATCGATATAACCATGATCATTTATAACAACTATATCTATGGAATGACCGGCGGACAGGTATCACCTACGACACCCAGCGGGAAAAAAGCATCGACAGCGCCCTATGGAAATCCGGATATGGCCTTTGATATCAGTCGTCTGGCACAGGCAGCCGGGGCGGCTTATGTGGCCAGGTCAACGGTGTACCATGTCGGCCGAACGGATAAGTATATTGAGCAGGCATTGAAAAAGACCGGATTCTCGGTTGTCGAGATTTTGACACCATGTCCAACATCCTATGGAAGGCAGAATAAGGAAGGCACGGCCGTGGATATGATGATGTATCAGAAATCCAATTCCGTCAGCATCGAACGGGCTAAAAAGATGTCTGAAGAGGAATTGGAAGGGAAAATCATCACCGGAGTGTTCGTGGATAAAGAGCAGGAGTGTTATCTTAGTCGTTACAATGAGATTGTTAAACGAGCCCAGAGTATAAAATAAAAAGAGGGAGTTATTATGGCCTTTCGATATGAAGTCAGATTGAGCGGTTCCGGTGGCCAGGGATTGATTTTGGTGGGCAAGATCCTGGCGGAAGCCGCGGCGATATTTGATGGACTGAACGCCACCCAAAGCCAGTCCTACGGCCCGGAAGCGCGGGGGGGCGCCAGTCGTTCGGAAGTAATCATTTCCGACGGAGACATTGATTATCCCAAAGCAGAAAATATCGATATTTTACTGGCATTGACCCAGGAGGCCTGCAATAAGTATATCAAAGATCTGAAGGATAACGGCATCCTTTTAATCGATTCTCAGATGGTCACAAAGATTCCCGAGGGGAAATACAAAGTCGTTGCTATTCCGATCATCCAGTCTGCTGTTGAGCGTCTGGGAAAATTCCTGGTATCCAATATTATTGCCCTGGGAATAATCACAAAACTGTCCGGTATAGTTTCCGAGGATGCAGTGAAGCATGCTATCCGTTCGCGTGTCCCAAAGGGCACCGAAGATATTAA
>QNCV01000229.1 GCA_003645845.1 Fidelibacterota bacterium
CCTGATAACTGCTTGGATTGATTTTTTCTGCAATCGAGGTCAATCGCTTCGTATTTGCACTTGTAAAAGAGCCAACTACTATAATAACATCTTTTTTTTCTGCAAGTTCCCGTAACTGTGACTGACGATTCCTAGTGGGTTTGCAAATCGTATTGATAATTCTCAAATCCTTGATCTTCATGACCAGTTTTGCAAGAATTCCTTTTACATTTTCATGAAACTGAGTCGATTGAATAACAACTCCGGCTTTGCCAATTTTCTCCAGTGAATCAGCATCCTGCGGATTAGCAATTATAATCGGATCGGCAACCCGGCTGGCAATGCCTTCAACTTCATCGTGTCCCGGATCACCGATAATAATCACCTGACGGCCATCCGCTTCCAATTCCTTTGCTGCCTGGTGAATCTCCCGAACCAACGGGCAGGTGGCATCTATAATTGTCATGTCTCGTTCCCTGGCTTGCCGCCAGATATTTTCGCTCGTCCCGTGGGATCGAAAAATGACAGGTACGCCATCGGGTATATCATTAATATCTTGATAGACCTTAACACCAAGCCGCTCCAGATCAAGCACAACTCGTTCATTATGAACGATGTCGCCCAACATGGCTACTTTTCCGTACCGTTTTACGGCATCTCTGACAATATCAAGAGCTCTGCGCACTCCAAAACAGAATCCGGCGTCTTCGGCAACTGTAATTGACAGGTTGTTCATTTGATTTTTGCCGAGGTTATTGTTTTCTGGGCCTGATATTTCCCTTTCTTATCTGCATAGGATATCCGGCACTCATCGTCACTCTCGAAAAACAGAACCTGAGCCAGACCTTCATTGGCATATATCTTCGCCGGAAATGGTGACGTATTTGAAATGGAAATCGTCACATATCCCTCCCATTCCGGTTCGAAAGGAGTCACATTTACCAGAATTCCGCAACGGGCATAGGTTGATTTGCCCGAGGTCAGTGTTACCACATTCCGGGGAATCCGGAAATATTCTACACTTCTGGCTAAAACATAACTGTTGGGCGGAATAGTGAATTCATCGGCAATGATTGTTTCAAACCGGGACTCATCAATATTTTTGGGGTCTATAATCAAACCGGTATCGGATTTCAAAATCCGGAACTCATTCGCTATCCGCATATCATATCCGTACGCCGATATACCATACGAAATGACCCCCTTACTCACCTGCCCTTTCTCAAACGGCTCAATCATTTTATATTCCGCACACATTTTTTCAATCCACCAGTCCGGTCTTACACTCAATTTGAGACTCCTACTTTTAAATGTCAATTTTCGTGATTGTCTTCCGAAGCTCCGGAAGTACCAATTCGATGGTTTCGGCAATGGGCTTATGAAGGGTCAAACCGGCCGCATAGTAGTGCCCGCCGCCGCCGAATTTACGGGCAATTTCATTTACAATCACTCTGCCTTTGGAGCGGAAGTTAACCCGTGTCTGCCCCTCCCTGACTTCTAAAAACATAACCGAAACCTCGACTCCCTTTATCGAACGGACGAAATCCGTAAAACCGCCAATCTCATCAATACTCGCCCCCTCATTTTTCAAATCCGACTGCGTGATTTTAAACCATGCCAGCCTGCCATCCGATTCGTACCGAATCGATTTTAATACGGTTCCCAACATGGACATTCGGGCCGGCGTGTAGCTTTCATAGATCCGGTTATAAATTTCGTTTGGTTTAATTCCATATTCCAGTAAATCAGCGGCGACACGAAAAGTATTCCTGGTGGTATTCTCAAAGCGAAAAGAACCGGTGTCCGTCATCAGGCCAACATATATCGCCTCGGCAATATCATAGTCGATATAGTCGCCAATTTCCCGGATCAATTCCAGAACAATGCATGTCGTTGCCGGCGCTTTTGAATCGACGATTTTTTCGTCACAGACAATATGATTCTCAGGGTGGTGATCAATGCAGATACAGGGAATATTGTGTCGGGTAAGATCGTCACCAAGAATCCCAGTACGTGTCACCCCGCCGACATCAAAAATAATCACCAGGTCAAATTTCCCCAATCTCGCCCCGTCCTGCTCAGGATTGTATTGTCTGATAACATTATCTTTGTCGAGAAATGAATATTCATCCGGTAACGGGGAACTGTTGATAATTTCCGCCCGTATATTCATTTTTTTGAAAACCCGGTACATTGCTAATTCTGACCCAATTCCGTCGCCATCGGGATTAACATGAGTCGTCAGTAGAATATATTCGGCTTTTTGAATGAGTTGAATGATGGGTTTCCAGTTATTGTGCATACTTAAATCACCTTTAAAATAGTTTTAAATATACTTTTTTAACGCTTAATATCAAACGCCAAATCAGTTTGAATAATGATTATTTATATTGCTTCAGAAGGCTCTTTTTTGCCAGTGCACTATAATATTCAGCACCTCTCTGACCCAGGCACATTCGCATTCGACCTGGCATCTGGAAAGCTCCTGCGATCGGAGACAATAACCCGGACACTCAGATGTACCGGTCATTCGCTTTTGAAAAACGGGGCCGTCATAAACATCCCGGAATTCACCTGCCTTGATTGCCATTGTCGTCATGCATTTCAGATGATCAAAAAGGAACAATCCCAGTTTAAGATTTTCAAAATTTACCTGATATCCTTTGATAACAATTTCCTGGTCAGAGAGAAAATCTTCCCGTGTTTGCCATTCCTGCCCGCAATCCGGACATTTTTTAAATTTCATGTTATCCATATCCCTTTCCTTTTCCTAATATTAAAAGATGTTTGAAATTTACATTATATTTGAGTTATCTCAATCAGACAACCCAATTTATTTTTCTTCGACTTTGCGTTTGCCTGTACATTGAAATATAGTTATATTTAGCGTCCGTCGAAACGGCGGTTTTGAAAGTATTAATTTGGAGGTTGAATACAACAATGGCAACGATGCAACGATTGAGAAACAACATGCACATCGTTTTATGGGCTTTACTGATCCTCTTCCTGCTCAGTATGACCATCGGCGGTTTGGTTGGCGGTGCAAATATTACCGACCTTTTTTCCAAAAGCAAGCGTCTGCAGGGAAAAGCCGGAGCCGTCAATGGCAACAAACTAGACGCAATGGATTATTCAAAAATGGTTCAAAACCAGCTTGACCAGTATCGGGATAACGGTCAGGAAATTACCGAAACAATTATTGAGCGTGTTTCCGACCAGGTCTGGCAATCATATATCAATGAAATACTCTTATCAAAAATGATAGATCACCTCGGACTAAATGCTACTAATCATGAAATTTTTGAATATCTCATGCAGTATCCGCCTGACTTTCTAAAAACTCAGGAGGCCTTTCAGACGGATGGTCACTTTGACCAGGATAAATATCTGCAGGCCCTGACCAATCCTCAGGGTAATGAATGGCTCGGCGTCGAACAATATCTGCGCGGCATCATACCCTATCAGAAGATTCAGAACCTGATTCAGAATCTACCAGCCATTTCGGAATTGAAAGTCAGGGAAGAATATATTAAGACCAAAGTGCCTTTTACATTAGAAACACTGATATTTCCTTTTTCAATGGTCGCCGATGATTCCGTTTCTGTCTCCGATAAAGAAATTGTAAACTATTATACCAAACATAAAAAAGATTACTACGTCGATGAAACCCGGGAAATGAAATATGCCTACTTCGAGATAAAACCAACCCGCGACGATACGCTATCTCGCTATCAGCTGGCAACGGATTTAATCAATCGTATTAATAAAGGTGAAGCCTTTGAAACCATCGCGGCTGAATATACAGAAGATCCCAGTGGTAAAAATAACGGCGGTGATCTGGGTTGGTTCGATCAACACCAGATGGTTGCCCCCTTTTCCAAAGCAGCGTTTGCTTTAAAAAAAGGTAAAATCTCCCAACCGGTTCTGACTCGGTTCGGTTATCATATTATCAAAGTTGAGGATAAACGCGTGCAGAACGGCACTCCACAGGTAAAAGCCCGTCATATTCTGCTGAAAATTACTCCCGGTCCCGAGACTCTCGATAATATCCGTTCTCAAGCCAACCTGTTTGCATTTGATGCCGCCGAATACGGCTTTGAAGCGGCCGCCGACAGTCACAATGTCGAGATTAAGACAACCGGTAAATTGAGCAAAGACAGTCATTACATTCCGGGTTTGGGCAGCCTCAAACGCGCCATTCAGTTTGCCTTTGCGGATAATCCTGTGGGAACATTATCCGAACTGCTCGGCGCCGAAAATGGTTATGCGATCTTTAAACTGATCGCTGTCAATCCGGCATACTACAAGCCGATTGACGAAGTGCGGGACGCAATCAAAACCAATCTGGTCACTGAGAAACGTATCAATGCTCTGAAAAAGATGGCTGATAAGGCCTATGCGGATATCAAATCCGGTGCAGAACTGAAAGCAGTTCCGGATTCCTTCCCTGACATCAAATACGAACTTCACAAAGACGTCCTGCTCAATCGCCCGCTAAAAGGTCTGAGCCGTTCAATGGAAATTATCGGCACAGTTCTGGCTCTTGAAGACGGTCAAACCGCATCGCCAATTAAGGTGGGTAATCAGTATGCAATTATTAAAAAGCTGAGCCATGGCAATATTGATGAAAAAGATTTCGGTGTTCAAAAAGAACTGATCCGCGACAAACTACTCAAGCAGGCCAGGACGGACTATTACAATAAGTGGCTGGCAGAACTTAAAAAAGATGCTAAGATCATTGATAACCGGGAAAATATGTATTATTAATCCCAATTTTCAGAATAAAAAAAGGCGGCACGAATGAGCTGCCTTTTTATTTTTAG
>QNCV01000230.1 GCA_003645845.1 Fidelibacterota bacterium
GCCGCTGCTGCCGGAGTAGTAGCGGATTCCGTTCCAGGTGCCGGATGAACCACTGCGAATAAAGGTCACCGGATTTGCCGATGTACCTTGGGCATTAAGTGTACCATAAACAGACAAAAGATAGTTATCGCCAAATGCAAGCGTAAATTTTTGAGGAATTGTCACTGTAGTACCATTACTTATGGTAACATTGTTTAATCCATAACACCATTCGCCATCAACTGTCCAAAAATCAACTGCATCGATCAAATCCATAAAACCATCGGATTCGGGGACCAGTTTGGCATAGCAACTGTCATGATTAACAGATGCTGTTATGTTTCCATGCTGATTATCAATACCACACTCTCCAAATGCAATTCGAAAATATCCGTTTGAACTATCTGGATCTCCTGGCTTAGGATCATCAATATGTTCTCCAAATTGATTTTCACCCCAATCTATATCCCAGCTATTCTTGCAAATCCAATAATCTTTTCCATTTTCGATTCCATATCCAACAATAACTATTGCATGATAACCCAAGAAACTACCCCACACATGTTCGTATATACCTCCGGTATAATATTGAAAATCTTCATAAACAGCCATTCCTCCCAAAACAGGGCTGTTTTTTAGAGAATTTTGAATTTCGCTGATTGAAACTGTGTGACTACTCCAATTAGAAACTGTCCAGTATCCATGGTCGTAATTTGAAAATGTGTTTAAATCTTGTTCAGAACGAACTTTTTCTTGATAAATGTAATCCAATCCGCAGGGAAGCCAATAAGTTCCACTACAGTTACCACAACTTGCACTATTAGTAATATCCATTTCATCCTGATCGATTTCAATATTTGTCCCGTAACGAAAATGCAGTAATCCTTCGGCAACACCGGTCGCGGCGTGTGCCCAGCAATTGCCACACTCTTGTTGTTCAATTTTGCTCATCCACTGTGCCCAACTTAAAGTTATACCCTGTGTTTCAAGTGCCTTTTTTAATCCCCGACTCTTTTTATATTCATTATACAAACTATCCCCGATCGCTTCGATCCTCTCATTGTCTATAGGTTCGTCATAAAGTAATCCGCAGAGCCTTTTCATTTCTTCTTTTGACAGAAAAGATTTCGATGTAATTCCGGCTTCCCAGGCATACCCTTTTTCTTTTATCCTATTTTTTATTTCATCAATTCTTTTTTGGACTTCCAGTGAATCAACTTGAGCCATGCTATTTGTGAAAATACACATCAGAAGCACGCCTAAAACTATGTTAAAAGCATTTTTCTTAATGATTGACTCCTTTCTTCATTACTTCCCCAGGTGTTTTCGGAAGAAAGTCATTGTTATGGACAAGTACTTTTTTCCTATGAAAACACCTGGCAATTTTTCTCTTGTTTTAAGATGTATCTAACATTTTACTCACCTCCTTTCCGCAGAGAGTGTGGTTAATAAGGCAATAAAGGATTCCATTGAGGTGTTTGCGCTTTTTCACCGTCTATGAATTTTATCTCATTTGTGTTGATATTAACAATATGTAAATAGGACTTCCACCAGTACAAATCCCCTACCTGATTCACATTCTTAGAATATGATAGATCATTATCGTTGGGAGAGAATGCCATTGAATGATAATCGAGCCATTCATCATCACCGGTTAAACAAACCAGTTCTTTTTTTATACCGTCTTCAAGAATAACTAACTTTTCAATATTTTTATCATCATAAATATATTTTTCTCTAAAGGTAATTTTTGAATAATCGTTGGAATATTTAGGTTTTATGAATATCCACCCTGAATCTGCAATTGCAAGTGTTTCTATATCAGCCGTTTTCAAATTATATGTCTTTAATAGAAATGAGTAACAAAATGTCCAATCTGCAGAATCTTCATGGCATAGAATTAATTCTTCATTCGGATTAAAATCGTCCATATATGTTTTGTATTTTCCGATCGTCTCTAAATCTACCAGAAATTCGTTAGAATTTCCGTCAATATCTGATTTATAAAGTTGACCGTCCCATTTACCACAAATAAAATGATAACTATCATTATAAAATGAGATGGGAATATGCGTTAATTTCTTACTATCTGAACCATCTAAATTCATAATGTATCCACCAATCATAATCTTCTTGCTATCCGGTGTCCAAATTACATAAGCCCCTTTAACACCTAATTTTACTGAGAGGTTTATCAGACTGTCACAATAAACATCGTATAAGTATACCTCAGGTCCTCCTATAGGCCGATCACGTCTGTAGACAATATATCTTCCATCTGGCGACCATGAAGAGATGTAATCGTCTTCCTCCGGATGATTTGATATATTCTTTATGTAATCACCATTCATATCAGTTATAAGTATCTCCCAGTCCAAAGTATAAGGTTCTCCCCAGTCAATAATGTTGTTGTAACAAAGAGCATACTGGGGTAGAAATATGTTTTTCTCAATCGCTGTGTTTTCTGAAGAAACTACGAAATCACTATCAACAAAAGAGAAAAACCCCGCCTTTTTAACACGAATGATAAAGCCCTTCTGAATCAAAGCTTTAGCGGTTTTGAGTAAAGGATTCTGAGAAAGCCCGGATATATTTCCTATTGTTTTTCCACAACCTCCATCCAGTAGCAACATTTTACCTGTCTTGGTTACACCCATCGTTTCCAATTGATAAAAATAAATTCCCGCCGAAACACTTTTTCCCTTCTCATCAATGCCACCCCAATATACCTCGGTTTTTCCTTCGGGACAATATTCATCGGTAATGGTATTTATCTTCTGCCCCAAAATATTATATATCTTTATTTTCACTTTGGCGGACTTTGGTAACTCGAATGGTATCCATGTCCCGGTATTAAAGGGATTGGGATAATTCTGAAACAATTTGAAATTATCCGGTATCGTTTTATCATCGTCAGTTCCGCTTTCTCCAATTTTCAGATAGATGGAGTATTCGCCGTTCTCATCCGAATAAGTTGAATCTGTTTTGCCTTCTGCCTGGGAGACAAACGTGATAATCGCTCCGGGAACACCTCGGTTTTCATGGGTTTGAACTTTTCCATATACCAGCACTTCTGAGCCTGATAGTAATTCACCTGATGTAAATAGCAGGAGTAACGTGAACAACATTCTTCGAAACATGTTGGTGGAATATTTTATTTTCAAGGTTATTTACTCCAAGGATGAATCTTCGTGCCAGCGAAATAGCAGAAACACGCCTTTGTATTATAAACTAATGCCATCTGATAATCTTTTTTCATGGCGCTGCCATTATGTTTTTACTAAAAACAATATATACAACGGGGTGAAGTAATGTCAAAAGTTTTTCTAAAATATTTTTGGTTTTCATGTGGTTTTTTCTTTTATTCCGGCATTGGAATAACGCAGATAAACGCCGTATGTACAGTTGCTGATGGTTGATTTGTTGATATTCGGATAGCCGGATTGGGCGTAGATGCCGTAATGCCTAAATTCCCGTTTAAAATCACCGTTATTGTAACGAGGTTGGTGGTCTTATAGATAATTTGCTATATAACTCGATTTGTTTTTTAGTAATTTCACCAATCTGCATTTTATGTCCGGGAAACTCGAAACATTCGATACTATCCAGTTCATCTAATACCGCTTGTAGCGTAAAATCCTTGAACATTTTAGTATCCTGCATCCTCTTTGTAATACAGGATAAGAAAATAAGTGCAATAAATTCTACAAAGAGTTTTCCATCAAGACTTTGTTCCGATGAAACCGCTACCCGGCGAAGATTGAGACGATCTTTTAGATTATCGAACGCCTTTTCAACAAGATCCTTGTTCCGGTATATCTCAAGGGCTTCCACGGCATCTTTGATTTCATTGCTCATTAACGCAAAATAGCCGTAATTCCGTTTGGTCTCTCTCAAGGCGTCTTCTTTCGCTGTGACTTTGATTCCTCTGACGGGTGTGCGCTTCACGTCAAAATATTTATTGTAGTATTTCTCATGATCCGGATGTCTTTTATCGCCTTCCAACTCTTTTTGCCAACCCGCAAGACGGTTATGGAACGCTTTTTCATCCTCTAATGCCCGCTCTAAAGAATAATACAAATGCAGGTACATCCGGCGGGCATCTTTTATGGTATCCCCTTTATAGGGGCGTTCCTGGACATAATTCCAGACAATGGGTATCGAATAGGTATACAGTTCATAATCCTGATGGTAATGTGTCCAAATGCGCATGGTGTCACGAACGGTATCCAGGTGTTTCTGAACCCGTTTAAGCGTCAACTTTGCCGCAATAATAAACTTCAGATGGTTTTTATATAGACCGTTGATATTGGCTGCGCTGAAGAAACCCCGGTCTAAGACGACTTTGATCTTCTCATACCCCATGATATTCATATCACTGAGCAGTTTCTTCAAAGTCTTCACATCGGGAATGTTCCCTGCCATTTTGCGATAGTAAAAAGGCAGACGGGACTTCTGCCCGAAAAGAAGGGCCAGGTTCAACTGTGCCAGTGACTCATGATCCCGATTATGTCCCCAACGAACCTGTCTGAGGCATTTTGAATAACTGGAGATAGAGGTGATATCATACGCCAGATATTCTCTCTCAAGGCGACGTTTTGCCTGGAGTCCAAAGAACTTCTGTCGGGCTGGTTCAGAAATAGAGGCAAATAATTCACTGCTCCGTTGGGAAGAAATGACGCTGCCGTGTGGGTGGTTGTGAAGAGAAGCCCAGTGGGGAAAACGGCTGAGAGGATTGCGGTCCTCCAGAATTAGGTAATAAGCAAGCGAGAGTATCTGACGGTAAGTATCCGGGAAACAACGCTTCAGGTCTTCA
>QNCV01000231.1 GCA_003645845.1 Fidelibacterota bacterium
ATCATCCCGACAAATCTTTCGGATATTGCCGGTATGGTAAAGTCAATAACCACTGTTTTACAAGAAGTTAAAGAGACTAAATAGGATATCGGTATGAAACACTATCACGGGTTATTTAAGGGGTATGACGGTCTGACACTTTTTGAACAGTCCTGGATGCCGGAAGATGAATGCAAGGCGGTTGTATTGCTGGTGCACGGTCTTGGGGAGCACAGCACCCGCTACGCCCATGTGGCCGAATTTCTCACATCAAGAAATATTGGCGTGGAAACCTTTGATCATAAAGGTCATGGAAAGTCCGACGGCCGCCGGGCGTTTGTGAATTCCTTCGATGAGCATCTGCGCAATCTTGATATATTTGCCGGGCGCGTCAGGGAACGACGTGAAAAAACGCCGGTTTTTTTATACGGACACAGTATGGGGGCGACGATTGCGGCGCTTTATACGATTACCCGACAACCGGACTTTAGAGGGTTGCTTATCAGCGCTGTGCTTGTGAAGATGGGTGATGATATTTCACCGATGCTTGTAAAAATGTCGTCCATCATAGGGAAATATGCGCCGAAGATGAAAACCACCAAACTGGATTCCGCGTCGATTTCCAGAGATCCGCACATCGTTAAGGATTATGATGAAGATCCGCTGAATTATCGCGGCGGAATCCCCGCCCGAACCGGAGCGGAATTGATTCTTGCAATGAATCGCATCCAGGCCCAGATGGGAAAAATTACACTTCCGATTCTGATTATGCACGGGAGTTGTGATAAAATCACCGACCCCAGCGGCAGCCAGGAACTTTTTGACGGTATCGGTTCAAAGGATAAAACCATCAAATTGTACGACGGTTTTTATCACGAGATTCATAACGATCCTGAAAAGCAAAAAGTGTTCGATGATATTGCCGGATGGATTGAAGATCATCTTTAATCGCAGAGATTGCTGAGAGCATCGGGACTTTCAATTTGAAATGTCTGAAATGAACATTGAGTAATCGGTGATTAGTTTGGAGATTTAAATGTACATACTTGCTATCGATCAGGGGACAACCGGCACCCGGGCGATTTTATTTGATAAAGCCGGACAGATTGTTGATTCAAGGTATAAAGAATTCGCGCAGTTTTATCCGAAACCAGGCTGGGTGGAGCACGATCCCATGGAAATCTGGCAGACGGTGGTGGATACGGTAACAGAGTTATGTGACGCCCATGCAGGTGAAGTCTCAGCCCTTGGAATAACCAATCAGCGTGAGACAACGGTTATCTGGGATAAAACCACCGGTAAACCCGTTTACAACGCCATCGTCTGGCAATGTCGCCGAACGACTAAGATGTGTCAGGAATTGAGCCGGTACGGCGACTTGTTCAAGTCAACGACCGGCCTGCCTATCGACGCCTATTTCAGTGGCACAAAAATCCGCTGGATATTGGATCATATCAGAGATACGTCAATTGACAACCTGCTTTTTGGAACAATCGATACCTGGTTGATCTGGAACTTGACAAACGGCAAGATTCATGCAACTGATTACACCAATGCTTCACGAACATTGCTCTATAATATTGTGGATAGGAAGTGGGATGAAGAATGTGCGGAAATTCTGGGCGTGCCGATGTCCTTGTTGCCGGAAGTTCAGAATTCCATGGATGATTATGGAACGGTTGAATCAATCGAATGTCTGAAAGATGTCCCAATCTGCGGAGTTGCGGGCGATCAACAGGCGGCGCTCTTTGGTCAGGGCTGTGTGGAGGCAGGCAGTGTTAAAAATACATACGGCACCGGCTGTTTTGCCATGCTGAATATCGGGGAGACATTCCGCCTGTCCGAAAAAGGTTTGCTGACGACCCTGGCAATCGATAAACAGGGCAAACCCTGTTATGCCTTTGAGGGATCGATATTTATTGCCGGCGCCGTAATCCAGTGGCTGCGGGATGAACTGCAAATGATCGAAAATGCTGCTGACAGCGAGACTGCTGCGCTGAAAGTTTCCGATAATAACGGCGTCTATATCGTTCCGGCGTTTGTCGGGCTGGGCGCCCCGCACTGGGATATGGATGCCAGGGGAATCATCACAGGATTGACCAGGGGAGCAAACCGAAATCACATTATTCGGGCGGCATTGGAATCCATAGCCTACCAGAGCAGTGATGTATTATCATTAATGGAGAAGGAGAGCGGCATTCAGATGCGGGAGCTGGTTGTCGACGGCGGTGCTGTTGTAAATGATTTTCTGATGCAGTTCCAGGCGGATATTCTCAACCGACCGGTGCTGCGGCCAATGGTCATTGAATCCACATCGCTTGGCGCTGCTTACCTGGCTGGGTTACAGGCAAAATTTTGGCCGGATATTGACGAATTGCTGAAATTGAAAAAGATCGATCGACAGTTTAATCCGGAGATGAAAGCATCCAAACGTATCAATTATATCAACGGCTGGCAGCAGGCGCTGCGACAGGCGATGACCGGGTAAACTAAAAAAATCAAAATTAAAAATTGAAAAAAAAACTTGCGAAGGTTTGAAACCTTCGCAAGGTTAAAAATGACGATAATATCTTACTTTTCCGTATAGAATTTAATTACCCGAATGATTGAATTCTGGCACACCGGGCAGAAATCCACCAGGCTTTTCGAGAACATTTTACAGTCGAGATACGGCCGGTATTGACCTTCCGAAACATACCCTGATCCTTCGAATGCGCCAACCTTTCCCCAGTATTTCTGTTTGCGAAGCAACTGATAGCGCTCCTCCTGATTCTTGTAAGGGATTTTATCGAAAAGTTGCTTATCCCAGGGCGTCGGCACCGGCGTTTCAGGTTCGATAAATTGTCTCCATTTAATTGTTTTCGGATCGGCATTAGGTGTTACATTCGGTTCCCAGGGTTCCACATCCAGCGGGTAAAATTCATTATAGGAAACCTGGGAGGTGTAATATTCATCGGCCAATCCACCGAAAGCGTGACCGAATTCATGCACAAATACATAATCCGGCCACCAGGAATTTTCCTCTTTTGCATCATGACTGTAGCAGGTGGAGTAGAGGTTGTAAATACCGCCGCCGCCGTATTTATCGCTGTTGACAATGAAGTAGAGTTGATCGTAGGGCGCGTTGGCGGCGATATCCCGGATACGCTTATTGTCGAATGCCAGGATATACCGGTCGGAATCGAAAGAGTTATAGGAGAGGTTAAACGCAGACTTTACAAAGATTCCTTCGCGCGGATTGTCGATGCCCGATTCTTCGGAAGGCACTTCCAGATACCAGACATTGAATCGGTCTTTGTAACTATTAAATGGAGGTGCATCGAACAGGACTGACATGAAATGTTTGACATCTTGGCGGAATTTCCGCATTTCCTTTTTAGTATAACCTTCCGGCAGCAACAGGATGTCGATCTTATCGTTTGGTGAACCGTTTTGCATGTAGGCTTTTCGTTTATAATTACCGAGGGGCTTATCGCGATTCACAAATCTTGAGTTTGGATCGATATCTGCAGAGAATTCAGCCTCAAACTGACCCTGTCGATTGCGGGAGTAGTGAACAAATTTAATTGGTTTTTTGGGAAAGGGAATTAAAACTGAAGCGGAAATTGTTCGGTAGATGCTGTCTATTGCTTCATCGGTGGTTTGCCATTCCTGGAAAAGGCTGCTGAAACCTTTGGAAAAGATCAGAGTGCCGGTTTCTTTATCGAAAATCTCAACTTTATGATTTCCGTAATTCAGAGTGTCGACCAGATTTGCCATACTACCCGCCCAGACCGGCTCTTCTTTGACCTGGTCCAGGGAAATGGTTGTTTCACCCTTGATGCCGGTGAAGTAATAATCGATGCGCATGGTTTTATTGACGAAGTATTTATCAAAATCGGGGCCGGTTTTTGCCACCATGCAAACGGAAAAAAGGATCAATAGTGGAAGGATTCGCTTCATTGGTTCTCCATAGTAATCGACGGCAAATTAATCATTTGCTGAAATATTGGCAAGACACTTTATCGAAAATCCGGGAATTATCATCAATTCCTTGTTTGAACAGGATCAGTGTTTTAAATTTGAAAAACGTGTTTAGCGATGATTACTTTTATAAACGCAACATGCAGCTTTAAGAAAAACGCCGGTGTCAAAAATCTGAATTTCAGTATTGATGATGGTGAATTTGTATTTCTGACCGGTCCGTCTGGTGCCGGTAAGTCAACTTTGCTGCGCTTGATCTACATGGACCTTTTTCCGGAAAAAGGGAAAGTTCTGATCCGAGATTACGACAGTTCGCGAATCAAAGACCGGCAAATCCCTTTTCTACGACGTAAAGTCGGCATGATATTCCAGGATTTCCAGCTGCTGAAGGACCGTAATGTTTATCAGAATGTTGCAATTGCGCTGTATGTTTCTCACTACAAGACGAGAGAGATCAAGAGTCGGGTATATGATATTCTAAACCAGGTCGGACTGGGGCACAGGGTCCATCATAAGCCGATGGAGTTATCCGGAGGTGAACAGCAGCGGGTGGCAATTGCCAGAGCTTTGGTCAAGGAGCCGATTGTCTTGCTTGCCGATGAGCCTACCGGAAATCTGGACCCGAAAGTCAGTATAGAACTGATGAATCTGCTGAGTAAAATTAATAAAAAGGGTACGGCCGTTATTGTGGCAACGCATAATTACAGTCTGATTAAGCGGGTCCCGGGTGCCCGGCTGATCCAGATGAATGAAGGAGAGATAACGAGTATCACATGACAATCCTGTGGTTTTTATTCAAAGAGGGCTTTAGAGGATTGATTCGGTC
>QNCV01000232.1 GCA_003645845.1 Fidelibacterota bacterium
AGCCGAATTTACCTATATTGCAGCGACCGATACAATCCAGCCGCAAATTGTGGCGACAATTCCCACCGACAACGAAAAAAATGTGGATTTGAAGCCTGTGATACAAATTCGTTTCAGCGAAGCAATTGAACAGGCTGTTACGGAATCTTCCATTGATTTTATAAATAAAGACAGCCTGAAAATCGATTTTGCACTGTTATGGGAAACGGCCAATGTATTAAAAATAATTCCCCGGGAGGCGCTGGAGCCGGCGATGAAATACCGGATTCGGTGTAACTGTTCTGAATGGGAAGATATATATGGCAACGGCTTTCCGGATTCTCTTTACACATTTTCCTTCACAACTGTAGATATCAATAGCTACGGCAGCATTACGGGGCGGGTTACATTTGCCGATTCACTGGTCGATAATCTGCAACTTTGTTGCAAGCTGGATGGCGAAAGCAGTGCTCTGAACAGGATACCGGTTGAAGCCACAGGAAATTATATATTGAACAATCTCTTACCGGGCGTTTATCGTTTCGAAGCCTGGGAGGACAGAAACCGAAATGGCCGCTGGGATCCCGGCCGGTTGATGCCCTTTGAAACCGCCGAGCCTTATCGGAGCTATCCGAACGAAATTAATGTGCGGGCGCGCTGGGAAACCGCTGAAGTAAACTGGGTATATTGAAATGGACGTCAAATTCTGGAAAGTCGAAGCTGCCGGTAACGATTTCATTCTGATGGATAACCGGAAACTGCTGTTTAAAGACGATCTGTCCGGCTGGGCTGTGCGTTTGACCAACCGCCGGCTGGGAATTGGCGCCGACGGATTGATTCTGATTGAAAATCACCCTGAAGCGGATTTTTTTATGAACTACCGGAATGCCGATGGAAGCGGTCCGGTGATGTGTGGCAACGGCGGTCGCGCTTCCCTTTTCTTTGTCTTTCAAACCGGTATTTGCCGGAAGCAGGAGTGCCGGTTTATTGCATCCGACGGTGGGCACCTGGGGCGGATTGATGCCGGGCAAATTGCCCTGACAATTAATCAACCCGGAAAGATTGAATCAATGCAGCTTGGCAAGGAGACCGTGTATCTGGTTGACACCGGTGTTCCGCACATGATCCGCTTTCAGGATAATATTGACGAGCTGGATATTTATAAAGAGTCCCCGGGATTACGTCAAAAGTATAATGCCAATATCAATTACCTTGAAAGATTAAGTGACAGTCGCTGGAAAATCAGGACCTATGAGCGTGGCGTAGAAGATGAAACCCTGGCTTGTGGCACCGGTGCAACGGCTTCGGCTGTGACTATTAATGCGGTTATTGGTGATTCATTTCCGATTCGCCTGGATGCCCGGGGTGGCGAGTTGCATATTGATAAAATTGGTGATATTTTATGGTTGTCCGGACCGGTTCGCAAAGTGTTTGAGGGAATTATTTCAATTTAATGGAAATGAGGTGATTCAATGTATGCTGTAATTATGGCAGGTGGTGTTGGCAAGCGGTTTTGGCCGCGCAGTCGTAAAGACCGTCCCAAACAGCTTCTTGATATTGTGTCGGATCAATCGATGCTGCGTCTGACCTATGAACGAATGAAAAAAATTGCCGATGAAAAGAAAATCTATGTGGCGGTGGGCCAGAATCTGACCGACCAGGTGTTAAAAGAGCTGCCGGAGTTGTCGGAACGCAATCTGATTGTCGAACCCTGTGGAAAAAATACGGCGCCCTGTATCGGTTTGGTGGCCACCCACATCATTCATAAGGATCCCAACGCGGTGATCGGGATATTTCCGGCGGATCACCTGATCAAAGATACGCGGGCCTTCGCCACGGCTGTATCGAAAGGTGTTCAGTTTGCCCGGGATCACGTTGCTCTGGTGACCTTTGGTATTACACCCACCCGGCCGGCTACCGGCTACGGTTACATTCAGTACGATAAAAAGGAGACCGCATATAAAAGCGCTATCTACAAAGTAAAAACCTTTGCCGAGAAACCCAATTTGGCCACGGCTCAGCGCTTTTTGGAAAGCGGTGAGTTTCTTTGGAACAGCGGTATGTTTATCTGGAAGGCGGAAAATATCCTGAATGCCCTGAAATTGTTTCAAACGGAAATGTATGAAAGCATGCAGAATATCAGAAACGCCATTGATACGCCCCGCTATGACAGTGTTTTGAAAAAACAGTGGGCTACGATACATCCGGAATCGATTGATTACGGCGTAATGGAAAAAGCGAAGAATGTTTATGTGGTGCGCAGCTCCTTTGATTGGAGCGATGTCGGGAGCTGGGATGCGGTTTATGAAATCAAAAAAAAGGATAAGAACGGCAATGTGTTGATCGGTGAAGTGCTGACTCTTGATTCGGAAAGTTCCTATATCTATTCCCGCAAAAACCTGATTGCTACCATCGGTGTGAAGGATTTAATAATTATTCAATCTAAAAATTCAATCCTGATTGTGAACCGCAATGAGACGGAAAAGGTGAAAGATCTGGTCGAACTTCTGGAACGAAAAAAGATGACAGAACATTTATAGCCTGGATAATTCAAAACTACCAGGGCATTAAGACACAAGATCAGGAAAGAGAGTGCTGAGTAAATTTTCCCGGAAAAAACTGATTGGGCTGAAGGTTGAACTGGAAGCCCTGCTTGAGAAAATCGGCTATTCGGTAGTATACGGGAAGGGCAGTTTTAAAGAGGGAACCTGTCTGATCGAGCACGAGAAAAAAATTGTCATTAATGAATATACACCGTTGGATATGCAGGTAGATTTTATGGTGGATGTTGTCAGGCGTATGGATTTATCGAATATCTATATTCTGCCGGCCTTACGTGATCTGATCGAAGAAAAAAACACACTTTTCGAATAAATTAATCCGACGAAATGGAAATCAGCCGGGCACTGTCCCGGATTAATTGAAAACGATTAAAGAGCGACAGCCGGATGGCCTTATCAACAAGGAGCTTCTCACGGTTAAGGAAGTGGGACCGGACAAGTTGATGAGACGATTGGTAAATGACCGGGTGTGATTCAAGCGCCAGCAGGAAATTAGTGTGCTCAATTCGTTCTGGCGGCAGGCAGTTTTCCGGTGACCATTGTGAAATATTTTCAGAATATTGCCTGGAAAGAGTATCAACGGTCTGAATAAAGGATCGCGTCACTAACATTTTTCGGTGTTCGATAATATCGTTACTGCGAATATCATCAAACCAGCTTGATTCTTCACCGGTCAGCAGGCCGTAAAGATTGAGGTGAATTTCATCGGTCAGATGTAAGAATTGATTAAACAGATGGGAATCCGCCAAATCCATTTCATCTTTATAGATTGCCTGAACGAGAATATTAATAAAGGAATCGTAGATTGTTAATGCAGGATTCAGGTTACATGTATTGCAGTCCCAGGTGGTCAGAACATTATAGGCCTGAGTATATAGGGGATTCCTGAACTGTTCCGGTGAGATGATATCGAGAATCAATGGTAAAAGTATCTTTGCATAGAGGTCTATATTATTTTCCGGAATATGACAGAACTCTGACAGCGAATCGGTTGCGGAGATATCCTTTGTGATGATTGAGTCGGGCAGAAAACCGGAGAAGGATCGATAATGACGGATGATTCCGTTCGGTGGGTTTAAATAACGGAAGAGGTGATGCACCGGGCCGGTGAAATCCTTGTCGTACAATCGCGATAATGTCGGCAGGAATTTCGAGCCGGCCGGAAATTCCGGATTCGACACATATTGAGCGGTACCGATATTGGCATTGCGGTCGATATAATCCACCTCGGCCGCCGGCACCACATGGAAACTAACGGCTTTTTTGAATTCTTCCCAGTTCGATGCAGTACAAAGTTGGGTGTAGTCTTTAAAATCGTCGGAAAAGCGGTAGCCGCCCCAGCTGATGGCGATTCGAACGGGACCGGTTTGGGCTAAATTGCCGGAACCGATGACCGGTCCCATGGCGGATTCCATAATCGATATACTTGTATCGGGTTCATTTCGAACATTGATGGTTTCCCGGATTGAGACGATTTGATCGGAGTGATTTTGTGGCAGAATGACAAATTCCAAATTGTCGGCCGGCCGGATAGTAAGATTCCAGGCGATTGTGCCGTTGTAACCAAAAAGCACAAAAGGAATTCCCGGGATAACAAGCCCTCCGAGATGGATGTCCTGAGAGTGGAGTTCAAAAAGGTCATGATATTCATTTAGAAAATCAGGCAGTTCTTTACCTAAAGCGGGAATATTTTCGGTGCTGTGACCGGCGCCCAAAGCCCAACTGCTTTCAATCTCTTCGTTAGAGATATGCAAGAGGTTGGTCATTTGCATGTGTTGCCTGACTATCTTATTTAGCACAGGAAACAAAAGGGTATTATAATTTTCCGTTACTTGTTTGGGGAGGTTGGTGAATACTGGAAATCCCTCCTGGACTTTGTCGGACCCATAGATTTCGATCAGTTTGTAAAAGACGGTTTTTTTTACCAGTTTATCGGATAGTAACCAGGCCAACAGGCGGTGAACCGCCAGACAATCGGCCGGCTTCCAGCGAAGCGGCCAGTATCGGTGGAGTTTAAATTTCCGATGTAAATAATGATAGTTGTTGTCGATAAAGGCATTGATACCTTCACAATAAGCACTCAGTACCTGATAGACTTCAGGATCAATCTGATCGACAAATTTGTCTGCGATTCTGGAAAAACCGATTGTCCTGGCCAGAATATCGGCCTCCAGATATTTTTGACCGAAGGCTTCACTCAGTCGGCCATTGGCTGTCCGCAG
>QNCV01000233.1 GCA_003645845.1 Fidelibacterota bacterium
ATAACAAACAGCAAAACGATCAATATGATTCTCTACGGCTTTTCCGAATTATTCAAAATCACCACCGGATATCAAATTCTGCCGTTATACCGGAATAGCCGGAGCAATGATAATACTTTACTCTCACGGCATAAAAGAAGATTTCAAAATTGGCATCAATCAGTCCGTTTCCCGATACGAATCGTTAAGTCGGTTCATGCCGGTTTTGCCCTGCCCTTTATCTCACGACACTTTGATCCTGAAATCGTCATTATTTTCCGCCACCCGGCCAACATCGCCGCCAGTTATCTGAAATTAAATATGCCCGACAGAGACAGAATGCTTTACCGTGATCATCAGATGGTCCGAGACTATCTGGCGCCGTACATTTCAAATATTCAAAAGTTACATGAACCTCTTGAACTCATCGGTCTTCAGATCGGAATTTTCTATTATATCTGGGAACAACAAATAAAAATTAACACTTCTTGGCAAACGCTGACACATGAGCTGCTATGTCTTGATTCAACAGATCAGTTTAAAAAAATTTATAAAAGATTAAATTTAAAATGGACCGATAATGTCAAAGTTTTCATCCAAAAAAACAATCAGCCGGGGCGGGGTTTCCAGACACAGAGAATCCTCCTTGAAGAACCGGAAAAGTGGAAACTAAAACTATCCCGAAAACAGATACAACAGATTCGTCGAGGCTATCATCTGTTACCAGTGGAACATTACAATGACTTCTGATTCCGTTAAAAAACGTATTTTCATTGTTGGCGCCGCACGCTCCGGCACAACATTATTACAGAGTATGCTGGCCGCTCACCCCGAAATATATTCTTTCCCGGAAACGCACTTTTTTACAAGCACAATCCCACGTCAATTCATTAAAAGACTATTAAAGATATATGGCAAAAAAGAAATCAATAAAATTCAAACTTTCCTTAAGCGAATCAATAGTAATATTAAAGAGGATTGTCTTAATCGCAGATACTTGTCCACCAAATCATGGGCCGGCTGTTTAATTAATGTATTAGATCAGATATCACTGATTAATGGATATCAATGCTGGGTCGAAAAAACCCCGATGCACCTGTACTATATACCCTTAATAATGTCAGAGAAACCGGATGCAAAATTCATCCATATAATCCGTAATGGTGAAGACGTGGTAGCGTCATTATTTGAAGTCAGTCATAAAAATCCGGAATATTTCGGTGGCTCAAAATCTATTGATCAGTGTATCAGGCGATGGCAACGGGATATAAAAATTTCCAAACGTTATTTGTCAGATAAAAATCACAGCTTTGTCAGATATACGGATTTAGTTGAAAAACCTCGCGAAGTATTAAAGCAGCTGCTGACAAAAATTTCCATTCCTTACGATGAGAATGTTCTTAACTTCAAAGAGGCGGCCGAAACGCTGATACTTTCTGAAGAGCGTTGGAAAAAAAACAACAAAGGCAATCTTCGCAAAGGGAAACGAAAATTTAACACTCTTTTTAATGAAACAGAAAAAAACTATATTACTCGGCAGGTATCTCAGGTTGATTTATCTGTATTTCCATAACCGATATGAAAATTGCAATTATTGAATTACACGGCCATCTTGAATGTCTCAACAGTCTCTGTAAGATATTTGAACATTCCTCCTTCCGGATTGATATTTATACAACATCCGGTATTTACAGCGAGTTGCGGCACTACTCATACAGCCGGCAATTTCGCTGGAACGTTAAACCACAGAAAATGTCTGTAAAAAAGTTCCTGACCCTTTCAAAAACCGCCCTGAACAACTATGATATACTGTTTTTCACAACTATGGAAATTGAAACCGGTTACTCGCCATATACCGATATTGGTCAAAAACCGGCAACTATCCTCAGGATTCACAATATTAATTCATGGTTTAACAGGATTCACAACATTCGTTTGTATATTACACCCCATGATCTCTTTAAGGATTTTTCGTATCTGATTCGTGTATTTTTCGGAAAAGCCGACTGGTTTCATAAAGCTCGAATTCTCCGGTCCATATCCTTTTTCACATTTCCCACAAACCAGATGACACAATTTGCCAAGACTAATCACCTGGTGAACTCAGGAAAACTAATTGCTCCCATCCCCGTATCCGTATTTGATCCGGAATATCATAAGCCTCTGGAAAAAGAGCATATTACATTTACTATCCCCGGAAAAGTTGACAAGCGTCGTCGTGACTATTACCTAATCCTAAGAGTGTTGAAAAATATACTCAAAAAATCTAATAAAGGCATCAAGTTGATATTTCTTGGAAAAGCTACCAATAATTACGCCAAAGATGTGATTAAACAATTTAAAAAACTATCTGTCGATTATTCAACTTTTGAATTCCAGTATTTCACAGCAAGAGTGCCCCAGACCCAGTTTGAGGACATCATTAAAAAAACCGATCTCTTCATATCTCCGATAAATATTCAAACAAAATATAAACTATATCGGGAAATTTACGGCCAGACCAAGTTATCGGGAATAGAATCAGACATAATCAGATACGGTAAACCGGCAATTCTGCCAAGAGATTATCAAGTTGACGAGGATATTCAAGATCTGATAGATTTTTATTCAAATGAAGAAGAATTATCTGCAATTCTAAAAGAATATATCCATACCGATTTGCTATCCAGGAAAACATCAATGGCAAAAATTATCCTTGAAAATTATTCTCCGGAAAAATTATTGTCTGAAATCGAAAAAATCTTTTTATCCCTTGTTAATCAGTAATTTTATGTTCAAAGACATCCGCAGCCTGACCAAACATTCAATGATCTACAGCGTGGGAAATATTGCTACCCGACTGGTCGGAATTATCCTCATTCCACTCTATACGAGGGTTATACCGGTTGATATGTTTGGAATATATGCCTTGTTTGAAGTCACTATCCAATTTGGTCAGGGTCTTTTACTCTTCGGCTTACCCACAGCAATCTTCAGATGGTTTTCCACCGAAAAAATTGAACAGCGGCGTTTAATATTTTCAACCGCCTTTCATTTCTCTGTTTTCATTTCATTTCTTCTCTGTTTGATATTTTTCTTTGGGCGAATTGAACTCAGCAACCTGTTTTTTCATGCGGACAGTTATGCGACACACTTTGTATTAACGGCATTAATCATTGCATGTCTTTTACCAACTCAATTACTGTCTGCGAAACTTCGCTTCGATAATAAATCACTCCATTTTATTTCTGTGAAATTGGTAAAATTTTTCACACAGTTGATTGTTACTATAATTTTGGTTGCAAAAATTAAGGCGGGAATTCTTGGTATTCTCTGGGGGCACTTTATTAGTGATGTTATTGTATTAATTATCCTTATCCCCTATACTCTAAAAAACATTACCCTGAATTTCAATCACTCCTTCCTGATCGGCATGATCAGATTCGGTGTGCCGTTATCAATCTCAGGATTATCCAGTCGGTTTTTAAACATGGGCGATCGATATATTTTGGGACTGCTCACAGATATGAAAACCGTGGGGATTTACGCCATTGGTTATAAAATCGCCAACCTTGTTGATACTTTAATTATCCAATCCTTCCAAAATGCATTTATTCCGATGGCCTGGAAAAAGGTCAGTACTCAAAACTCAAAACGTTTTTACGCCAAAACTCTGACATACCTCAGTTTTCTACTCGCCTGGATCGCCTTATTTTTGTCCGTGTTCAGGCATGAAATAATCCATCTTTTTACAAAAAACAGTGACTATTGGGAGGCGTCAAATATTATCGGTATTGTCGTGCTTGCAGTCTGTATCAAGGGCGTTGCAACAATAGTAAAAATGGGTCTCCAGTTTTCAAAACAGACGAAATATATTGCTCTGTCCGTTTTTACGGCAGCATTGTTAAACGCCGGTTTGAATTTTTTATTTATTCCCAAATATTCGTTTTACGGTGCGGCATATGCGACACTAGCATCCTTTGTCTTTATGATGGGTTTTGTTCTGCTTTTATCCCAAAAATATTATCCGGTTCAGTATGAGTGGAAAAGGATATTTCTAATCAGCATTTCATGTTTTTTTCTATATATTACATCACTCGGTGTTAATCATTACCAACCTGTATTAAAAATCATTCTTAAACTCATTATGGTATTATTCTACCCGTTAGTTCTGTATGTAATCCGGTTTTTTGATAAAAACGAAATTTATCGCCTTAAAGGCGCCTGGGTAAAGTGGCGTAATCCGCAAAATTGGAAGCATAATCTCAAGAAAATAAAATTGTAATATCAAGGACGAAATATGTCAAAAAAAACAAAACAAAAGAAAACCGAGCAAAAAATCTCCCCATCTATGTTTGAGCGGTTAAATCAAAAAAAAATTGTCGGAGTTTGTTTTCTTATCGTTTTTATTACTTTGCTTGTATTCTATAAACCCTTCGTCTTCGAAAAACTCGAACCCTCCGGCGGCGACCGGATCGGATCAATAGGAAAAACTCACCAATATACCCAATATAATAAGACCACCGGTGAAACGGCGCTCTGGAATCCGAATATCTTTTGCGGTCTGCCCATCTATTATAACCTTAATAGTAACGCCTTTCATATAGACAAACTAATTTCAGCCTTGGATTCGGTCATCGATTGGCGGATTGGCTGGTTTATTGTCGGCGCAATCGGAATGTATCTGTTGATCCAGATGTTGGGGTTCCCCTGGTATTATAGCCTGCTGGGGGCAATTATATTTCTGTTTTTCCCCCATTTCCAG
>QNCV01000234.1 GCA_003645845.1 Fidelibacterota bacterium
AAATGAGCATGACCGGATTTGATGCTAAAAAGCATGATCCGGCCTATGCTGCAATTATCGAAAATCATCGTTCTGAAATGGCTTCCTCTCATCAGATCAAACGCTTTTTCCGTAAATTTATCCATGTTGGAAACCTGGTTTTCAGAACCATGTTACTCTGGTTATTCATCTTCTGAATATTGAATCGCTCAGTTTAGGTAAAATGTAATTATCGCCACTGGGGTAGTTTTGCTCATTGGCCCATATTAGAAAAGGTTTGTAATTACTGCCGTCTGAATTCATTATGTATAAATCATTCGGATCACCACCGTCAAACTGCACAAACAGTATTTTATCACCGTCCGGTGCCCAGCATGATTTACTTTCATCGACAGCTGTTGTATTGGTCAGATTCACAAGATTGCTTCCGTCAATATTGATGGAATATAAATCCCAGGTATAACCAATTTGATAACAGGCACAGATCGACAGTGTCTGGCTGTTTGGAGAGATGGAAAAACGTCGAGCTTCCATAGTTGAAATGTTTGGCAAAACGTGTAAATCGCTTCCATCCGGTTTGATTAGATATATCTGATATGCGCCATCATTCGGTATTTATTTTAATCCGATTTTTCATTTTAGTAATTTTTTGTTGGCATTTTATAAAAATTTATTTACACTTTGAGGTAAACAATAAAGATATTTTGCATTTCAGAGGTGATTTGCAATTGTATAAACTAATATTTTTCTTGGAACGAATGCTATGAGACTTAAAATCAGTGCATCATCGGAGCGGGCGGTTTTTATACCGGTTAATTATCAGTATCAACTTCACGGCAGTATCTATAATCTGATTCAGCAATCGAATCGGCAATATGCGGATTTTTTACATAATACCGGCTTTTCCGCCGACAGGACCTCAATGAAGAAATATAAACTATTTACTTTTTCCAGATTGAAATTTTTCCCTTTCAAGTTCAGGGGAAACGGATTCTACGGCGTGCGGCGAATCGAATTTGTTTTTTCCACAGCCGCTGAGAAAAACTATGAACATCTGGTTTATGGCCTTTTCTCCGGCGGTTCGATGGAGTTGAATTTTAGTGAAAACCATTGCCGTTTTACTGTTGAGCAGGTCGAAAGCCGGCGGGAACCGTCATTTGAGGACAGAATGAAAATGCTGTGTCTGTCACCGATTGCAGTGTCGACCAGCAGGGAAAAAGGTGACGGAAACGGACTGGAAGCGCACTTTCTGGATTATCTGAATCCGGCGGAGAAAGATAAGTTCTGTGAAAATATTCAGCATAATCTGATTCACAAATATGAAACACTGTACCGCAGAAAATATGAAGGAGACAGAAAATTTTTATTTCGGTTTGATCCCGATTATCTGGTGGAGCGTCAGGGAAAAATCAGCAAGCTGATTCACTTCAAAAATGACATAAGAATCAAGGCTTTCAAAGCGCCTTTTACAATTGAGGCTGATCCGGAACTGATAAAAATCGGCTACCAATGCGGTTTTGGAGAAAAAAACAGCGCTGGGTTCGGTTGCGTGGAATTAGTCAGGACGCAGAGGGACGCAGAGGGATTATGAAGTTTTTGATTTTTATGAAGATGGATTGATAGGAGAAACCTTTGATGCAGGAGGAGGATAATTTTAAATCCATGACAGATCAAAATAGTTCAAAATCTAATTACAAGTACTCAAAGATAACAGAAAAAATAATTGGCGCTGCTTACAAGGTATATAAAGTGCTGGGTTATGGTTTCCTGGAAAAAGTGTACGAAAATGCCCTTTATCACGAGCTATTTAAATCTGGTGTTAGAGTGAATCAGCAAACACCCATTAATGTTTATTATGACTCAATTAATGTCGGTAATTTTTACGCTGATTTGGTTGTTGAGGACAAAGTAATTGTTGAGCTAAAAGCAGTTAGCAATATTGATCCAATTCATGAAGTCCAGTTAGTTAATTATTTAAAAGGAACCGGTATTGAGGTTGGATTATTAATCAACTTCGGTAAACAATTAGAAGTAAAAAGAAGAGTTTTAACAAAAGAATTTATTGCGTCAGGTGAAAATCAGAAAGACGCAGAGGGACGCTGATAAATTATGAAAGTTTGAAATATTATAAAGGTTGTTTGATAATCTGAAAAGAGATGCCTTGGATGTGGGATGAGATATATTCGGTTCATAATAAATCATATCAGTTCAGCGTCTGATAAAAATAATGGGATAGGATATGACAGAACATAAGAAAATTCAATATCCTGAAGATTTTTCAGAGAAAGATTATCAGTATTTCCGATATAAACTCTTTTCTGATGATGCGACAAAGGAAGAATTGGAAGATATTTGTATGTCGCTTGCCCACCTTCCAACGGAAGAGGCAAAGAAACTTCTTGAAGAATTTAAGCATAGCGAGAGAGCTGCCGAAGTCGAATGGCTGGAAGTGGCAATTGAAGAGAATCAATTTCATTATCTCATGCCAGAAAATGAGCAGGAAGAACGAGATTTTCTGATCTTGAAGATGATCGGCGAAAAAGATGGTATGATAGTCGATTTAATGGGTGAATGCCAACGACATAAATACAGGATTGACAAATACGAAATAGAAAGTGAGGCTCTTCAGCATCTGCTCTCTGAAAACCCTGACCTCGAGATTGATATTTCAGTATTACTTGATCTAATCGTTATTGAAAAAAACAATCTCGAAGAAAAGGAGAAAGAAATTGAAAAGATTGAGAAGATAAGAACACGCTTGAAGGATATGATAAAAACAGAGAGATTGAAAAACCTTAGCCCTATGGATATTAAGAATTTTCATTTTGATGGAGAGAAGTTGTGAGATTATTGATGATTATAGCCGTCAATAACTGTGATTATTGGCGAGTGTAGAGGGCAAAAATATGAACTCATATCAATGAAAAATAATTTATCCTTGCTAATATTTTAAATGAAATAACGGAGAAGCAATGCTCAGAGAAATAGTCAATTTTACCAAGTCATTGAGCCCGGAATCATTTAAAAGGGGTTTACAGCCAACAGATGGTCTACACATTCAGCTCACCCTCGATGAGGCTGGGAAACTACAAAAGCATGAAAAAGCCTTCTTTCGAAAAGGAGACGAGTTGTCGCCCTTTTTGCAGGATTGCCTAAATAAAGAGATCAATACCAAATTCGTCACCATCAACAAAGCCCTGGATTCAAAAAAGAAAATCCACAGTTGCTCACCTTTCTGTGTCGCCTTCAAGAAAAAGACAATGGCCGTAGCACTGGTACGGCTTGAAGACTACTTCAATGCAGCAATAGAGTATTGCGAATCGGATGCCCAACGAGAATGGGCAGAGAGATTCAAGAACTATTGTGTCGAGCACCTCGAAGATTTGCTGGAGCAAGCCATTCAGGAAATTGAGGCGGGCAAGGTGGATGGCAAAAGCGTCAGGATTTCGGATAACCATTACATTTACGTGTATCTGGCGAATGTGTCGTTGCAAGACTATGAGCATGTGCATCAAAATTACATCCGCCCCAAGGCTTTCAACAAAGATGAGTTCAACCGTGAAGTCAACGGCACGCTCTTCGGCGTGAGCGATTATCTGACCGGTTATAATCAAAAAAAGCCATTCCTGCAACATCAAACGGCAACATTCGAAGTGAATGAACGCGTGACAGCTGACGACGCTGTTTGGCTTTTTAAGTTCAAACAGCTGAAAGCCAATAAGCAGCTTCCAAATCCCTTACCAATTTTTATCGAAAAAGAAGAGTTGAATGATGAAGTCGTCAGTGTCTTCCATCGGGATGAAGACAAAAAGCCCGGCTATGCGGAAATGATACGGCAGGTTTATGAAAGAGAAAAAGACCTCGGCAATTACTATCTCCTCAACATCCATGGAAATAATGTCAAGGATTTCGACTTTGTATCCTCATTCCGGTTCAAGATCGATCCGCCCATTTGTATCCGGAAATTATTTGGAATCGGAGGAGAATTGTACGAGCAGAAAATCGATGATATTTTCGATTTCGAACGTAGGATCGTTAACCGGATATTCGACGGGCGACTGGTGCGCAAGCGCGATGACGGCTGGTGGCTGCGCTATTTCGACGACATCGACAATAAGCCTCAGCATATCCGTCCGGTAATGTTTCAACTCGTCATGAAATACCGCAAATCGTTTTACGACTTCATCTACAAAAGCAAGCGCGAAGCCATCAACGCGCACATGTTCCACGACATCATGCAAACGGCTATCCTCGATAATTTGCGACAGGATGAATATAAAGACAATAAACACACAAAGAGCTTTCCCATAAAAGAAAAACTGAACATCTGGTTCAGTTTGTACGAATTTTTTGGAGATCAAATAAAACAATGCGGAGGTCAAAAAATGGCAAATCAAATCCAACAACTCCAGCAGCGGATGCATGAAATCATTAGCCATGCCGATGCGCATATTGAGAGCGATGCCGAATTCGCATACGCTGCCGGGCAGGTGATCTACTATTTGTTGAGCTGCAGCGAAGCCAGCAATAAATCCCACGCCTTGCTCGAACCTTATCTGCAGAAGACCGATGCCGAGCAATTCAAGCTGGCGATCTCTCGCACTTTTGCCCAGTATAAACACGCCATCAGTTTTTACAAAGGTAGGTTCGAAAAGCTGATGTCTGAAGTGCTGGCATACGAACCGGAGCGCAATCTGAAATCCCTGCTGCCGATGATT
>QNCV01000235.1 GCA_003645845.1 Fidelibacterota bacterium
AGGCAAATCCCTTAAAATGAGTTGTGTTTCTGAATGTATTTTAAAGGGTATCAGACAATGCGAAAAACGATTCGTTTGATCATCGGTATCATCATAATCATGGCTGGTTTTTCACTGCAGGCGCAGCTGAAAAGTCAGTTGCCCAGGCCGTTGGCCGTGGAAGATGCGATTCAGATACCCTCTGCCGCATCAAAGGGCTCACTATTGAATTTCATTGATCCCGACCGCTTTTTTATGAACCAGTCCTATTCGCTGACTTACTCCAGCTACGGTGGCGGGATGTCGATGGGAATCTATCAAAATCAGATGTCTTATATCTTTTCCGATAAACTGATGATGAATGCCCGGCTTGGATTTGTGCACAATCCCTTCGGTACCGGTTCCTATTCTCAGGGCCAGACCAACCTGATGAATAATCTGATTTACGGCTTTGATCTCAGCTATCGCCCCAAGGATAATGTTTCCTTTAATCTACGGTTTGATAAAACTCCGTACTACTATCACAGCGGGTTTTATCCTTACGGACGTTCATTCTATTAATTGGTGATTTAGTGGTGGCAAAAAGAATAACACGAAAATCCGGTTCAAAGCGCAGAAAAAAAACCAATCTCCGTAATCCCGATATCCAGAAATGGCTTCTGAATCTGGCGATATTTTCATTGTCGGTCGTCATTGTCGGATTTATTTTCTCAATGGGCAAACGGCTTGTGCAGAATTCCGACCGGGTGGTGCTGAGTCAGGTGAATGAAGTGATTCCGGCAACCGTACCTTACAATGGCATTGTCATTGAAGTGCTGAACGGCTGCGGAACTCCCGGACTGGCGCAAAAATTCACCAATTTTTTACGTTCGGAAGGTTTTGATGTGATTTATACGGGTAATGCCGACAAAATGAATTATCCAAATACCCTTTTGATTGAACGGGTGGACGATTCAAAAAAAGCGAAAGAAGTCAATGATATTCTGGCGCTTCATCCGGAGCACATCAAAGAGGATTTCGATCCGACTCTGCATGTGGACCTGACCCTGATTCTGGGGAAAGATTATACTCATTTACCGGTTTATCAGCGCGTCACGGCGCTACGTGAAATCTACTAATTTGAATGGCTGATAAAATAAGTACCAAATCCGATCCCATATACGCATTAGCCCGGAGAGCCGCAGTTGCAGCGTGCAATAAAAAGGCGACCGATGTGAAAATATTAAAGCTGCAGGAATTAAGCTCCGTCGCCGATTATTTTGTGATCTGTTCCGGTGACGTTGATATTCATGTCAAGGCCATTGTGGATGAGATCAAGCGGGAATTAAAACATGAGATTAAACCCTGGCATATCGAAGGCTACCAGCATCTGCACTGGGTTCTGTTGGATTATGTGGATTTTGTCGTGCATGTTTTCCACAAGGAGACCCGGGATTACTACAATATCGAACGGCTCTGGGCCGACGCCCCGACGGAAATAGTTGAGGCTGCGGAATAGTATTTCCATAATTCAATAAACAAAAATCGACAACTTCTCAATCCCCTGAATCCGGGGATTTCTTTCTATCATTGCAGGAATGCCGGTTGGAGAGTAAATTACGACGGTAAAAATAGTGAGTAACATGATTGAAATTCTTAAATCTCTGATAAAAAAAGCGCTGCTTCAACTGGATATTGAAGCCGACATACCGGTTACCATTGAGCGGTCACGTCGGCCCGATCACGGGCATTATACCTCGAACATTGCGCTGGTTCTGGCCAGGCCTCTGAAACAAAAGCCTGTTGACATTGCTCAGAAGATAAAGGCGGCAATGACACCGTGGCCAGAGCCTGTTGACGATGTAAAAATAGAGGGTCCGGGCTTTATTAATTTTTTCATTGTGCCGGAGGCCTTTCAGCGGATTGTCAGGGATATTCTGGACAAAGCGTCGGATTTCGGCCGCTCGAATCAGGGGCGGGGAGCCCGGGCGCTGGTGGAATTCGTCAGCGCCAATCCCACCGGACCGCTGACCGTAGGACACGGACGCCAGGCGGTTCTGGGCGATTGTGTCGCCCGGATTCTGGAATGGAACGGTTATAACGTTGACCGAGAGTATTATTACAACGATGCCGGACGGCAAATGCGCATTCTCGGACAATCGGTTTATATCCGCTACCGACAGTTGCTGGGTTTTGATGATAAACTGACTGATGACCATTACCAGGGTGAATATATCGTCGATGTTGCCCGTAAAATAAAGGCTGAATACGGTGAAGCCTATGTCGATAAACCCGATGATGATATATTTCGCAAATCCGCCGAGGAGGCGGTCTTCGCCGATATTCGGCATTCCCTGGAAGAGTTGAGAATTCGTTTCGATTCCTATTATAACGAAAAAAGCCTTTACGAGGATGGCCGTATCGATGATGTGCTGAACCGGCTTGAAGAAATCGGCGCCACCTACGAAAAGGACGGTGCAATCTGGTTTCGGGCCGGCGATTATGGCTCTGATGACGACCGGGTACTGTGGAAAAGCGTCGTCGATGAAGCCACTTACCGCCTGCCGGATATTGCCTATCACGAGACCAAAATCAGGCGCGGCTATGATCTGATTGTGGATATTTTTGGCGCCGATCATCATGCCACTTATCCCGATGTGCTGGCCGGGTTGCGGGCTCTGGGTTATGAGACGGACAGGATTCGTGTTCTGATTCACCAGTTTGTGACCCTGACCCGCGGTGCGGAAAAGGTGAAGATGTCAACCAGGAAAGCTAACTACGTGACCCTGAGCGAACTGGTTGACGAGGTTGGCGTCGATGTGGTTCGGTATTTCTTTATCATGCGGGGAATGAAAAGCCATCTGAATTTCGATCTGGAACTGGCCAAGACCGAAGGGGATGAAAACCCGGTTTTTTATCTGCAGTATGCCCATGCCCGGATTTGCAGTATTTTGAGAAACGCCCGGATAAAAGGCTACAGTGACGACGAACGCGGTGAGCTTGGTCTGCTGATTGAAGAAGAGACTCTGGCATTGCTGAATGTACTGGGTGAATTTGAAGAAATCTGTATCCAATGCGGTCAAAACCTGGAACCTCAGTTATTGACAACCTATCTTCAGAAGCTGGCGGCCACATTCCATAAATTTTACACGATTCACCGGGTTATCACCAAAGATAAAACTCTAAGCCGCGCCCGCCTGGATCTGGTTCGTGCGGTGAAAATCGTCATGGCCAACGGCCTGAATCTGCTGGGTATCGATGCTCCGGAGCGGATGTAAAACTTATCCGGAGATAAATTTTTCCTGGAAAAATGACCACTTTTGGTATAACAGATTAAATATGTTTTCGGCTTTCAATATTATAGCAAAACCCAGCGGGTCGCGCTGCAATCTGAATTGTACCTACTGTTTTTATCTTGAGAAGAGCAAACTCTATCCCGATGAAAAAAACCAGAGGATGCCGGATCGGGTGCTGGAAGCCTACATTCGACAGTATATCGATTCACAGCCGGTTGAAGAGGTAACATTTGTCTGGCAGGGAGGCGAGCCGACTCTAATGGGTATTGAGTTTTTTGAAAAGGCGCTTTATCTCCAGAGAAAATACAACGGTGGAAAAACCATCCGGAATGCGTTCCAGACCAACGGTATTCTGCTCGATGATGACTGGGGAAAATTCCTTGCAGAGAATAACTTTCTGGTTGGTATCTCAATAGACGGCCCCGCCGACATCCATGATAAGTATCGGCGATTCAAAGGCGGTCAGCCGAGTTTTGAGAAGGTCATGCAGGGTCTGGGAATTCTGAAAAAATATCGCGTGGAATTCAACACGCTTACCTGTGTACAGCGCGATAATTCCTGCAAGGCTCTCGATGTTTATCATTTTCTAAAAAATATCGGCAGTCGGTATATGCAGTTTATTCCTGTCGTGGAGCGAGTACGGAAAGACGCCAATCCGTCGGATCAGCGCCTGGTTTCGCCGGATTTTCAAGGCGCCGCCGACGTGATGGAATGGTCGGTTGAACCGCTCCAATACGGGTTATTTTTACAGGAGATATTTGACGAATGGGTGCGCCTGGATGTGGGGCGGATATTTGTCCAGATTTTTGATGTCTGTCTGAATGCCTGGTATGGATATCCGGCCGGTCTCTGCCTTTTCAATGAAACCTGCGGTAACGCCCTGGCGTTGGAACAGAACGGCGACCTCTACTCCTGCGATCATTTCGTTTATACGGAAAACCGGCTGGGTAATATTCTCGACAAACCGATTCTGACACTGGTGAATTCCGATCGGCAAGTGCGTTTTGGCATGGCTAAAAAAAGGAATCTGCCAAAGCAATGTCAACGTTGTGAGTTCCGGTTTATCTGTAATGGCGGCTGTCCGAAAAACCGTTTCATTCGGACTGATGAAGGTGAAAGCGGTCTGAATTATCTGTGCGAAGGCTACCGACATTTCTTCAGACACATTGATGAAGCGATGCGGTTTATGGTCAATGAATTGAATAACGAACGGCCGCCTGCAAATGTCATGAAGTGGATGGATCAACGCTGAGTTGCTTTTGTAGTAGTTCTGTTTATTGAACTGATTCTCTCGGTTGTTTTGATTAGGTAAAACCTTCCCCCGGCTTTTGTCGGGGGATTTTTTTTATTGGTGGTTTTAATTTAAAACAGATCACAAATACCGGATTACTGTTCACAGATCACTGTTTACGAAAAGACA
>QNCV01000236.1 GCA_003645845.1 Fidelibacterota bacterium
GCCAGCGATCACACGGGCGCTCTGTATATAGGATTCCGATATTCGCCCCCGGACCGCACTATGATTGAAACGGTTTTACCCGACGACCTGTATTCTCTTTTTGGTCTACTGAATTTTTGTAAAATGAATCAGCAGATGGAGTATAATGGAGGCGTCCTGCTCCGAGACATTCTCAATTTCATAGCCGGATTCACATGAAGACCCGTCTTTACTCCTGCGGCACCACATACACCGGGCATCGAATATAAGGTACTCCTGCTGAAACACCTTCGTCGGAAGTACTATCCGGCAGTGGAGTATATCATTTTTTTCGACCGGCTTTTGAGTGATGAGCCGGACTCCCTGGGTGCTTAGATCGGCCAGTCTTCCTATCTGCCTGTAGCTATGTTGTTCGTAAACCGGAAGGAATGTATCAATATCGTATCTGGTCGATTTTCGCCGGTTCTCAAGGTCGATAGTCGCGACCTCGCCGAAATTTCGATCGCCGATATCATCCATTTCAAGGCTGTGAGTCAGGTATGAAACCAGTTCGGCATCGATTCCGGTCATTTTCAGCCTGTATCCCGACTCCCACCGTCCCGCTTTGACGTTTTTCCTGCACCAGCGGCATTCGGCATCGAAGACGATTTCGTTGCGCCCCAGAACTTTACCCGCCAATTCCACCCGGCACCGGAAGGTGGTGGAGGTTTTAATCGGTCCCGGAGTGATAATCATGCCCCCTGCTGAAGACAGATTGGCCAGGAGACCGATAGGCTTACCGGTATAAAAATTGTAAACTGTCGGATACTTTTTCGGTTTTTGTCTCTGGTGTTTTCGGCGCTCTTTCATAGAAGTCGACCTGATAATAATTTAATCAAGATGTCCTTACTTCTGTATCGGCAGATTAAATAGCAGACTTAAGTTGTCATATTTGATCTGATTTACTATTTCACTGCAATTTCCGGGATTTAATCTCCAGTACCTAAGGCCCGGTTTCAATTCCTTACGGCAGTCGATATTTATTTATAACATTTGTAATTGTGGACGTATCTAATCTATGACCTTATGCTGTCCTTGTGAAAGCCCGTAATTCCGGCTTCCCTGTCAGCATGCCATTTTCAAATTAAAGGATATGCGGGACATATATTTGTGCCCGGAGTTAAAATAATTTTAAAAGGAGGCCGAATAATGAAATTACGCAAAGAAGAACTTCCGGTTGCCCTGAAACTGCCTGTCGCAACCTTTCGGGTCGGGGAATGGGATGATATCGCGGTGGCATATGTCGAGATGAAAGCCGGAGCGGATGCGACTCCTCTGCTGGAAGGACTGACCGATGATAAATGTCAGTGTCCGCATTGGGGCTATATGCTGAAAGGGGCGATTCATGTCCGTTACAGCGACGGCAAAGAGGAGATATGCCGGGCCGGGGAGATGTTTTACTGGCCGGCGGGACACACGGTCTGGGTGGAGGAGGACACCTCGTTTGTCGAGTTCAGTCCCAAAAATGAACTCAAGGAAGTGTACGATCATATCGGCCACAAAGTAGCCTCGGCATCCTGAGAAATTTATATGTGATTGCAATTTTCGAAGAAGCCCGGGTGTTTGCCGGGGCTTTTTTATGTTTATTGATATAGCCTGAGATAGCGGTCGGAAATTTGGAAAATCGACAGAAATCCCCTTTGAAAAACAGGATTTCATCAGTAATTGTATTCCGGATTACGATTACAGCAAAATATATTGTCGTGAAAAGGTGTTAAATATTATTATATTGGCATATGGTGGGGCCGGGCACATCGGAATGGACGCCCGTTATGAAAATTAAGATTGACAATCCATCCTTGATGATGATTCTCCTTCTGGAGGAATGTAATTTCTCATGCGTTCACTGTATTCGTGAAGACGAGCCGATGGATGCCGGTTACAAATTGTCTTATAATCAGTTCAAGGTATGCCTTTCAGATTGCCGCAGGCTGGAAAGTGTAAGCTGGGTTCACTTTTCCGGCGGCGAGCCAACCTTGTGGAAAGAAGGCAACCGGAGCCTGATAGATCTTCTGCTCGAAATCTCAATAAAAGGTTTCATCTCCGGCTTCACTATTAAGTTATTGCAACGTCTCCTATCAGGTTTCCGGGTGCAGGTTCATCGTATTTTGTTCAAGGGTCATGCCAGCCTATTATCCCTGCCGGGAGGGCTCTTTGTCCCATGCCCGGAAAATCCTCCGACACAATCGCCAGGGGAATATTTGCCAATAGTATACGTGCCCGCTGACCAAAACCTCGGTCTGCGGATAAAAATTCCGCATCAACTTTGATTAATGCGTTGTCAATCAGATTTGAAACATTGTGATAAAGTATTTGTGATGAAAATAGATGTCCCTTATATTTAAAATATAAACGTTGAAAATTTATTGCTATACAGCAGTCATATAATCCCAGATAAGATTATGAACTTCAGACCTTCCATAAAAGCCGACCTGAAAACGGTTATATCATGGATACCGGATGCGAAGAGTTGTCTGAGCTGGGCGGGCCCCAAAGTCAGATTCCCTCTGGAGTTGGAACAGTTGTACCGGGATATCGAGTCTTATAAGACTCCAACTTATTCTCTTGAGAATGCAAAAAAACTGCTCGCATTGAATCAGATCAGATTGTTTAAAATCAAAAGGGAACATTCGGCAAGAATCGTGGTCAACCCGTCATCGCGAGGCAAAGGTATCGGACGATTATTTCGCAAAGAGTTGATCAACGAGGCCGGAAGGCCTGACTGCCGAACCATTTCATTAAATGTCGATAAAGATAATTTAATAGCAATAAACCTCTATAAAAAACTTGGTTTTGTAGTACCACCCAAGCAACCCGGCGATATCAGAAAAAATATTGTCTATATGGAGCTTGAATAGTTCTATTTGTCAGAATTAGGATTCTTAGGAATAACTGCCGAATAAAACAAATAAGCCTTGGTGATTACAAAAGGGGATGGCGTTACTTATTCTGGGATCAATTATTAGTGAAGCGATTGTCATGTGACCGGAAATTCTCCCCTTAGACAACAGGACGTTCAAACCACAAAAAAAAGCGCTGGAAACCGGGGGCAAAAATAAGCGGCCCCAATATCACTCTCCCTAAACTTCTGTGAGCATCAGCTTCCAGATCCGAGTAGACTACGAGTGCATTGCTGAAACTAGGTGGAAATCAATTACTTAGGATGCACGGAGACAGCTGTTCCTACGATAAGATATTCTCTACTCAAAGCGAAGTCATCGCCAGGCGACAGTCTAAGGCGACGTTAGAATACCGCCATCCTGTATATCTATAATAATTCGGTTCGCCCCATATACAATTTTCGGCGATAATCCCCACGGCCCTACATTGTCTCTATATTTTTGTGTCCAGCTGATCGCATCGAGAGAAGTGTACACTGTGCTGATAATTGATGAGTCTTCTTCCTGTGGTCCCAACGCGACGAAGAGCGATCCAGTGTAAGCAAGACAATTCAATTCAAGACTTGGATATTGTGTCCAAGAGATACCGTTGGTTGACTTCGCAGATCCATTCTGACCGACCAAAACAAAACCAGAACCAGTATAGATAACATCGTTAAAGCCACTAAGACCACTAACTATCGAACCATTATGTCTAACAGTTCCATCAACACCAACCTCAACGGTATGTTCTGCGGTAGCAGCGATGGCTTTTCTCCGCCATAGTGGACTAGGTTCTGGTGTTTCGCTCCATGTCATACCGTCAGCGGATTTTAGGATGTCGTAGCCCGGGCTGTTGTTTTTCCAAGTCACAAACCCGTCATAATCTGTAAATAGCCCTAACGTGGTTTGCGCTGGGATGAATACTGTATCCCAACTCATTCCATCCTGGGAATGCCACAAACACCTGAATTCGCCCGCAACAATATGCCCATTGTAATATGCTACATTTTGGGCTTCAAAAGTTCCGGAGATGGATTGCCAAGACGCACCATCCGAAGACACTGCGGGAAGATTCGGGGCTGAAGTTCCAACCGCGACGAATTTATCCCCAGCCCAGCATATATCGTCCATACCGTCTAAAGCGGATGGTGTGCGTACTGTCCAAGTTTCTCCTATAACTGGATTGTCTGGGTCGTCTGGTCCGGATGAGGAATCCGATCCGCATCCGAAAAAACCACTCGCCACTAGTAAAAAAGAGAAACAGAGGTATATACACCCAGCACGATTTTTCCATTTCGCCATATTTTACCTCCTTGACTTAAAATCCACTTGTTGTTTATGATAGCAATTTACCCCCCCCCCGCAAGTGATTTTTTATCACATTTTTCATAATTACATAATACTTCCCATAAACTTCATTTTGTAGAAAAAAGCCGGCCTGTGCAACGCATTTTACACAGACCGGTTTGAGATTTGACGTCCTTTCTGGACAGCTCAGCTTGTCCTTGACGTGGTCCGCATCTCATCGGTAATTGGAATGTGCAAACACAAAATGAAAAAGCCTTGGCATAAACCAAGGCATTCAAAATCAATGGCGGCCCCAATATCACTCTCCCCAAACTTTTGTGAGCTTCGAGTTCGACATCCAATTACACTATGCAATGATTAACGGAAATCGTTGGAAGATATTAAAATAGCGCTATGTTCAATGGAATCGCTCCGATTGATAGACTATTTGGCCATCCAAAATCACCATTCTAATATTTTGTGCA
>QNCV01000237.1 GCA_003645845.1 Fidelibacterota bacterium
AGGCATCGCCGCAGCCGGTCGTATCGACCGCTTTAACGGAAAATCCGGGGATTCTACATTCATGAGTAGCGGACTTCAAAACACAGCCATCTGACCCCAGGGTAATGGCAACGATTTGAGTTGTTTCAAAGGACAGCGATTTAAGGACATCGGCAAGGCTGTTACAATTGCATAAAAGCATCGCCTCATCAAGGTCCATTTTGAGAATATGGGCTTTCGCTGCAAATGAATTCAGAATTTTGAAGGCTTCCGCTTCGGATTTCCACAGTGATGCACGATAATTCGGATCGAAGGAAATCAGTGTATCGGATCCCCTTCGACCAATTATACGATCAAACTCCTGCCGGCTATGCTCATCGGTCAATGCCAGGGAACCGAAGTGAAGCAGCTTTGTTTTTTTCAACACGGATTTGGAAAGATCATCTGCCACAAATGCCAGATCCGCCGGACTTTTTCCATAAAACTCAAAGGACCGTTCAGCATCGGCGCCGACCTCGACAAACGCCAGACGTGTCTGATGCTCGTTGTCTTTAATTAAACAATCGGTAATGACATTCTCTCCCCGCAAATGCTTTAATAAAAACCGACCGAAAAAGTCCTCACCGACCCGGCCGGCAAAACCGACCTTCTGTCCGAGTCTGGCCAAACCGACCGCAACATTAGCCGGAGCGCCGCCGGGAAATCGGGTAAATTTAGCGGTTTCTACCAGAGACTTTCCCGCTTCCTGAGAGATGATATCGACAAGAATTTCGCCAATACAGATTACATCATAATGTTTCATAACCGAAGATCGATCACGGTTTTCAGACTCCTGCGCTGAATCTGGTTATTAAAGGCTTCCTGAATCTCATCCAGCGGGAAAGCCTTGATCTCAACATCACCAAAATCAATTTTACCGTTTGTTAATAATCCCACTGCGGTCTGGAATGTAAAGGGATTTAAAAATGAAGCGGTGATGGTCAGATCCTTCCGGAAAATATCATAGGGTGCCACGTTCCAGGTCTGATCTGCGGGACTGACTCCGAAAATGACCAAGCGACCGCCCCGTTTCACGTAATTATAGGATTGCCGGACGGCCGCCGCCGAACCTACACATTCAATCACAATCTCGGCACCACCACGGGTGATATCGATTATCTCATTCTCAACATTATCTTTCTGAGGATTAATGACCCGGTCGGCTCCCGACTTTTTCAGGAGTCTGTGTCGCTTTTCATCCGGCTCAACAACGATTATATGTTTTGCCGGAGACATACGGCACAGTTTCAACATCAGCAGTCCGATCATTCCGCCGCCGACAATCACAATCGCATCACCCGGTTTTACTTCGGCCTTTTGGAATCCATAGAGAGCGCATGAAAGCGGTTCCAGCAACGCAGCATGGTAGGGATTAACTACTGCAGGAATCCGATAGCACCGCCCCGCCGGAACAATACAGTATTCCGCAAAACCGCCGTCAATATCCACTCCGAGAGCCGCAAGATTTTCACATAGGTTGATTTTGCCTTTCCGGCAAAACCGGCATTGTCCGCAAAATATATTGGGATCAACCGCCACAAAATCATCCTCAGACAAATTTCTGACATTCTTTCCGACCTGAAGGATCGTCCCGCAGAATTCATGTCCCAAAACCACCGGTGGTGTTGCGGCTGAATGACCGGCAACAATTTTGATATCCGTTCCACAGACACCACAGGCAGCGACTTTAATCAGTACTTCATCGACAGCAATCGCCCGTAAAGGCCGGTTGACAACGCTCAGATCATTTCCGTTAAAAAGTGCTGCCCTCATCTATATTCCATTGGAGCATTGCTTTTTTGTTACCATCACTCCATTACTCCAACAATCCTTAATTCCTTTCTCTAATTTTTCAGTCCTGTTGTCGCCATACTTTCAATAAAATATCTCTGGAAAAATGCGTAAACGATAACGATTGGAACCGCCAGAAGAGCTGCCGCTGCCAGCTGAGAACCAATCTGGCCTTCGGCCTGACCACCCACTTTGAAAATCGTCACCATTTGAGGCATGGTCATCAACTCACGCACCCGGATGACAATCAACGGCCAGAGGACATCATTCCAACTGGCCATAAAAGATAAAATACCGACGGTGATGATCACCGGTTTAGACAAGGGAAAAAATATTTTAAATAAAACGGCAAAATCATTGCACCCGTCAATCCGGGCAGCATCAATCAAATCCTGGGGAATATCCAGGAAGAACTGCCGGAACAAAAGGATTCCAAAGGTACTGATCATTCCGGGGACAATAAGCGACAGGTAGGAATCCACCCAGCCGAATTTTACCATCAAAATATACATCGGTATCAGAGTAATCTGAAAGGGAATCACCATGGTAAACAGGATAACACCCAGGATCAGATCACGTCCCCAGAATTGTAACCGGGAAAGCGCATACCCCACAATTGATCCAAATAAAACCGCTGAAAAAGTTACACAACTTGATACAAAAACACTATTGAGCAGCGCCCTTCCGATGGGAATTTTATCAAAAACAGCTCTGTAATTTTCCAAATTAAAATTGGCGGACAGCAACCCGATTTTTGCAATTTCCATCTCCGGTTTAAACGTTGCCGACATCATCCACAGAAAAGGGTAAGCGAAGATAAGACCGCCGAAAGCAAGTGACAAATAAACCCAGATATTGTTTTTCTTTCCCAAATTAATCCCTCTCTACTACTTTTTTCTGGATTAGAATGACAATCAGGATGATAAAGGCAAAGAAAAAGCCCATTGTTGCAGCATATCCCATATGTCCGAAATAGAAAGCCTGGTTGTAAATATACAGCATCGCCGAGAGGGTACTGCTCATCGGCCCGCCACCGGTCATTACAAAAGGTTCGATAAACAACGAAAACCCTCCGATAGTGGATAAAATTACCACAAGCATCATCGTATTATTCAATGCCGGAACCGTAATATGGAAAAAGCGTTGATACGGTTTGGCGCCGTCAATCTCTGCCGCTTCATACAGATACCCGGGGATCCCCTGCAAACCAACCAGAAACAGAATAATATAGAGACCAACATTTTTCCACGTGGCCATAATAGCGATAGACGGCATCGCCCACTCGGGACTGTTAATCCAGGGGATCCGTGCAAAACCGAATCTGGTTAAAATCAGATTCAGCAGGCCCGTCTCATAGGAATATAACTGTTCCCAGAGAATCGTGATAACTACCCCGGAAACGATAACCGGCAGGAAAAAAAGAGCCCTGAAAAATCCCCGAAATTTGATTTTTTTATTCAGTTGAATGGCAAAGAAAAGGGCTACCGAAATCTGTAACGGGATATGGATTGCCAGAAAAACCAGTGTATTCCGAATGGATTTTAAAAACTGCATGTCGTGAAACAGCCGGTCAAAATTCCGCAGACCAACCCACTCCATGGGAGTAATAATATTCCATTTATGAAAAATCAGAAAAAACGAAAAGGCCAGGGGAAAAGCGACAAACACTGAAAAATAGACCACATAGGGCATACTCATCAGGTAGCCCGTTTTATTACCGGATTTAATTTTATCAAAAATTTTATTCATCGTGAGCGATTCCATTCCATGATAACTTTTGCACGTTTGGCGGCATTTTCCACTGCCACAGCCGGATCGCGTCGGTTAAATATGGCACAGGCCTCATATTCCTGCGAAATGGCGTCAAATATTTCCTTTAAATCGGATACTCCATCCATCCCCCGGGTATATTGCGCCTGTTCTGCAAAGTAGATCAAGTTGGGATTCTCTGTAAAAAATTCTTCGAACAGTGGATTTGTTGTTAAATCCTTCCGAATCGGAATCTGTAATGTATATTCCAGTAATTTCAGATCCGCTTCAGCAGTAATCAGGTATTTGGCAAATTCATAGGTTGCCTCCGGGTATTTTGTCGTACCGAATATTGAAATATTCTTGAAATCCCCGAAAGTATAGACCGGCCCTTCATAATCATCGGGAACCGGAACAGGAAAAATCCCGTATTCAAAACCGGGGGGTCTGAACTTTTCCACATGGGAAACGTGCCAGGGGCCCGCAATTTGAGTGGCTAATTTTCCGAGAATAAATGCATCACCCACAAAAGTAGTTTTCGCAAAGAGATTTTCCTTATAGATTTGCTGGAAAAAATCGAATACTTTTACTGAAGCGTCGTTGTTAAAAATAATTTCAGAGCCATCGAAAAGCGTTTTTCCACCGGACGCGGCAATATAAAAAGTGTAATAATCAAAGAAGCGCTGCCACCAGATCGGTTTCGTATCCCGGTGAGAAAGCCAAACATCCAGATTCCCGTCACCGTCCAAATCCCGGGTCACTTTGCGACCAACTTCTATATATTCCGAGTAGGTGCGTGGAATTATATCTACTCCGGCATCACGAAAAATATTTTTATTGTAAACAATCATAATCGGATTGGTTTTCCACGGAATCTGGTAAAAATGCCCGTCCGGCGCCCGGAATGTCTCCAGCAAATCCGCCGGAACCCTGGCGGAGATATATTCCATATAATCGGGAAATTTATCGAGACGAACCAATCCCCCGGTAGCAATAAAATCATCCATAGCTCCGGGCCATATATTTGAACAGATGTCAGGAGTCGTTCCGGCTGCAATCGCCGCCAACAACACTTCTTCCGACGATTGACTGGCCGG
>QNCV01000238.1 GCA_003645845.1 Fidelibacterota bacterium
AAATTCTTCCGGCAATGTATACCAGGGACCTACAATTAACCGGTCGGATTTAATTAGCTTTTCCAATCGGTCTCTGTTTTCCGGTTTTATTTCGAGATAATCATCCAGAAATATCGTCTGGGAGTCAAAATTGAAATATTTATAATCGGGATCATTTTCCATGATATCGAGCAATTTGTCGAGTAGCTTGATCAGATGAAAGCGTGTTTCCTGAAGCGGGAATCGCCATTCGCGATCCCAGTGAGTGTTCGATAAAATATGTATCGTCTTTTTCCGTTCCATAACTAATTCCAGTCTTCCTTTCTTAATAGTCCCTGTTTTTTAACCACAAATCATGAATTAAATCGTAACTTTCCAGAGGCATTCCCCTGAATACACAATTGGATGTTGAAAATATATACCCGCCTCCGGGTTTGGCATGAGTAAGGCAATATTCGGCGCTTTCACGGATTTCTTCCGGCGTTCCGGTCTGCATCAACGAACAATCCACATTCCCGCAGAGTGCGATTTGATCACCGTATTTTTTCTTGATTTCCTTAATGTCAACCCCGGCCATGGGGTCCAGAGAATGCAGCGCATGGGGTTCGGCATCCAGCAGATATTTCAGAATCGGCATGATATTCCCATCAGTATGCTTTATGACATAGGCACCGGCTTTTTTGAAATACTGCACGGCATCCTTCAGGTAGGGCGCAATAAATTCTTCAAACTGGGCAGGACTGATAAAGGGGCCTGAATTAAAGCAGTAATCACAACAGAGAATAAAGCCGTCCGCCCCGGCATCCAGCATTGTATGGCAACGCTCATAGGATTCCTCGAGATTTGCCCTTGCTACCTCGTGCATATATTCCGGACGGTCGATTAAATCAAAACAGAAGTTCTGCATATCATGAAAGGGAATCATAAATGTGGGATCGTTATGACACATCAGCATATATTCATCACCGGAAATGTCCCGGATTTCGGCAATGATATCCCGAACCCCGGATTCCGATTTGTTCTCATGAGTTCCCATTGTCCTGTTTATAAATATAATCGAATGATTAAATCGTTTGGCAACATCGATGTACAGCTGCGCATTATATTTTACTTTATCCGCATAGGTCATCCCGGAGACATCCGGATCTACCGGGCCGCCGATCCAGGTACGACCGTTGAAATCCCGTTCCGTTTCATCGAAAACCAGCTCGAAAGTCGGTACGAAATCAGGTATCCCTCCATCCAACACAATTTTTACACGATCTCTGTGTTTCACAAAAAATATCTCTCCAAATTATCCAAATATTAACGCTTCAATTTCTTCAAAAGAATCACAATATGAATGGCAAAGTCCAATGGTGCCACTCTCTGCTATATTCCCACCGGCAAACCCGATTGCTGAAAACCCGGCCAGGCGAATCGATGAAATCCCGGCTCCGCTGTCTTCAATGCCTACGATATGATGACGTTGATCAAAGGGAAATCCCAAACCGACACGGGCAACTTCGGCGTATAACCAGGGATGCGGTTTTGGCGACAGTTCACCGAGTGTGCCGGCCGAGCCTCTACCCATTGGAAAACCGGCGGTGATAATTGCGTCATAAAATTCCGCGGGATCGCCTATCCCCAGGGTCCGGAATGCGGACAGAATTTCGGGATAGGCTTTCTCATAAAGTCCGGAAGTTACCAGACCGATTTTCAGACCTTTATTTTTCAGCGAATAAAGAAACTCTTTCAGCCCCGGAGACGGCCTGAAGGCATCCTGACGGCCTTTTCCATCCAAAATGGCCTTCATCTCCCGGCGGGTATGCAAAAAATAAAATTCCCGTGCCTGCTCGACGGTTTTATCCGGACAATATTTTTTGATACAATACTGGAGATGTTCCGAGACACTATGCCCTGATACAAAGGGAATATCGTCATCGTCCAACTCAAATTTCGGATCACCCAATAAGCTTGCAATACTCAACTGGATAATCCAAACCCAGAACTCTTCACTGCGGACGCTCGTGCCGTCGAGGTCCATCAGCACGGCTTTCACGGGCTTCTCGATTTTTACCGGATGGACCGGGTAATAGGCGGCATAATCCATCGCCGAGCGTACATAGGCCAGGGTATGGTCGGCAAATACGATAAACTCGACTTTACCGTCACCCGTAGCGAGAATTAACTCAACGCCGTTGATTCCGGCTTTATGAATGTTGTCACTGGATACATCCAACCGGATTAAACCCGAATTTTCATCGATTTCTCCCAGGCCCGGCGCGTTTATTTTTTCACTTATCGGTTGCAATATTTATAGTCCCGTTTATAGAATTTCCCCGTCCCTCTATTTAAAAGTAACTTTTATGAGATGAGGAAAATATTCTTCAAATTCAACGTAGGTAACATAGATTGTTTTACCATTATCTTCGGCTAATTCAGGATGCTCCTTGCCGGCATAAATCAAACGGTTGTAGGGTAATTTTACCGAATCATCCACATTCACAGTGCACAATTCCACCGGCTTACTCCAGGGCCCCCAGGGATTCGGAGCAGTCCGGCCGACGATTTTATCCGATGTCTGCAAGGAATGAACCGCCAGAAAGGCGCCTAAATAGTCATTGTATGATACCGACACCTCGCTGGGCGCATCGGTAAATATTGTCATCGCTTTTCGAATATCTCCGCTCCATTCAGGTTTATCGGAAACCAGATATTCGTAACTGTTATAATCTTCAATATGCTCCGGAGCAACCCGTGCAATTGAACAACATTGGACACCGCTTGGATCCATCATCACGCCATAAAAATATAAATAGGGATCCTGTTTAACTTTCAGAATAGTTGATCCGAAATGAGGCACATAGGCGGGCCACCAGATATAATCCTGCTTATCATTCAGCAAACGGCGAAATTCCCAATCATTCGGATTCCCGACGGCCAGTCCCGATCCGATTACTTTGAAATTGACCGGCAATAAATTATTACCATCCCCGGAACCGGTTAAAAAACCGTGTTCCAGCATCTGGACTTTAATCAACGAAAGATAGAGTTTGCCGTTCAGAGAGACACCATGCTGACACCAGATCCGGTCTCTATCACGATCTTCACCATCTATCAGCGGTAATAAGACCTTTAATTTTCCCGATTCATCCAGTAAATATTGAAAATCATTCAAAACACCATCTACACCCGTATTAGGAACCAACAGACCGGTGTTGTTGAACATATATTCAATCGTTCCCTTACCACTCATATCTTCCGGAGGTAGCGGTTTACCTCCCGGAAACCAGAGGCTTTCTCCGGGGACTTTTCTGCCTATAAGGGTGTCGCCAAAAAACCAGAGAGTTTTTTCCGGCATAAGAATGGAAAAGGCGCCGTCCTGTCCAATCATTTTATGGGGATTATCAACGAACAGAGGTCCTAAATCTTCGGTACTATCAATTTTAATTGATTTCATTATTTTGCATTCGTTTCCGATTAAAAATTCCGGCAGTGCAGGGGCGGGATAATACCCGCCCCCGTATCTGCTTTTCAAGTCAATAACTTACTTCGAAAGCACCATTTTCATGGTTCTGCTGAAATTGCCGGCCTGTAATTTGTAGAAGTAAATTCCGCTGGCAAGGTCTGTTCCGTCGAAGGTAACATTGTAACTGCCCGCTTCACGGTAACCGTTCACCAGTTGCATCACTTCGCGGCCCATCATATCAAAAACGGACAGCGTTACAAAGGAATTTTCCGGAATTTCAAATCCTATGTTTGTAGTCGGGTTGAATGGATTCGGAAAATTCTGTGCCAGTTTGAATTCACTGACCATTTCAACGGAATTGTCAATGGCTGTTCCGCCGGTGACCGTAATCGGGTTTTCCAGGCTAACATCCATATAACCTTCTTCTGTAAAGTCCAGGTTGACCATCGAAAGAAGATAGCCGAGATTGTAAGTGCCGTTTGTATTACCCACAGTCATGTCAATAGCAACATCAAACCAAAGTGTGTCTTCTTTTACGGGTTTAGTATGCGATTCAATCCCCTGAAATAGTACCCATTGCATATCATCACCACTGGGATAATAGGCTTCGGTTGAATCATACCAGGTTTGAGCATCTTTGTAAGGGCCAACTGTGTCGCGTAAAGCGGTTTCTGCGGTTAATAGTTCACACGTGCCTTCGAAGTCTCCTTCATAAGTTACAGTATTCACAGTAAAATCGTTTGGGACCAATAAACCAAATAGCATGTGCCGCTCAATTGTCTCTGCTTCTTCTTCTGCCGAACAAGTCACAGTGATACTGATTTGCTCACCTGCGGTTGCGCTGGTCGGTTGGTCAACTTCGTGAATGGTAAAACAGCCCATCATTAATATTGTAATTACCACTACGGCCAATACTAAGATTTTGTGTGTAGCATCGGTTTTCATTTCTCCTCCTTAGTTAGTTTGCGGTTTTCTTTTCAATGCTTGATTTCCTCATCTTTTTGAACATTTACCTCCTTATCTGTCGTTGAATTACTCAATTTCTATTAAAAACAGCGTATTTTCAGGAATAAGCAACCGGATTTTGTCATCATGTACCGGGATTATCTTTTTTGTATTCCCAAGCAGGTCGATCTGTCTGATGGTTTTCCCGGAAAAAAAAGCCGAATGAATGGTCACATTTTCAGGTTGCGCCGGATTGCAATTCTGCAATTC
>QNCV01000239.1 GCA_003645845.1 Fidelibacterota bacterium
ATGTAATCCATGGCGGTTGAACCTTCCGTATTGTTCTGTGTCTGCCAGTGATTGCCGTAGTAAGGGACTCCCAGAATAAGTTTTTCCGGATGAGTGGCGACAACATCTCCGTACTCCCGTGTTACGGAAGATGTGATTGAATTGGCCAATCCCTGCAATGGTGCAGTCGGCCCGGCCGTAGAACTCCAGCTGCCCCAGAATGAGTAACCCATGATGAATATATAATCACAGGCGCCGGCCAGACCGGCCAGGTCCCAATGGTCGCCCCAGTTAATTGCCGGCCCTGCAAAGGAGACTTCGTATTCACTTCCCAGCTTGCTGTGGACCGAATCGGCCAGCTGAGTCATAAAATGATTCATCACCGAACTACGATCCCCGGTTTTAGGTGATTCAAAGTCAATATTGACGCCCTCGAGATTATAACTTTGAATCTCATTGATAACGTTGGAGATAAAGGTTAACCGGTATTTACTGTTATTCAGGAGGGTATGCATTTCATCGTCATCGAATTCGACAACACACATGACGACTTTGATACCATATTTATGGGCGTTGTTAATCAAGGCCGCCCAGTCGCCGGGCCATCCCACCGGATCGCTGAGCGCCCCGGTAGGGCTGGTTCCCCAATCGAAAATCGCAATATGGCTGAGCAGATTGTATTGCAAGTATTGAGGCGCCGAATTGCGCTTCCAGTAGGGTAAATATCCGAAAACCGCCCGGTTCAGATATCGATTTTTGGTTGCCTTCCAGTTGATTGGTTCGATTTTTTCACCCGGAGCCGGAATTTTTTCGGCGGATTTGAATTGTTGATAGTATTCCCATTCGATCTGGTGAATCCCTTTGGGTTCTGTTTGTGATACCAGGGGAAAGGATAAAAGCAGCATTCCGAAAATTAAACTGGCAATTGTTGACAATGATTTTCCCATTAGGCGATAATCCAAAAATTTCAAGATTGAATGTCAATATTAACTTAGAGATTTCATTGTTCAAATGCTATAAGTATTGAAATTAGATAATCCGGACAGGCTCTTTTTTACCCTTTTTATTGTAGATTCCCGTCTACTGACTCACTGATTCAATTACTCCAAATTGATATTGACTATCTTATTTACGATGTATTTAAGCCTGACAGACAACTTTTTAAGATTGTATTTGTCATATACATTGTCATTTAAAATAAAGATTTAGGGGAGTCAGTCATGAAACGTAAAGATTCAATGATTCAAGTCATCGGCTGGTTGATTATCCTGGCGACGATCATCAGTCCGGTTTTACTATCCGCTAAGACACTCCGCGGCAATGGTAATCAGGTTGTTTTGAAAAAATATGTCACCGATTTTGATAAACTCCGGATATCGCATACATTTGATGCCAGGATTGATTATGGGAGAGAATACAGTGTTGTTGTCAAAGTGGATGAAAACCTGAAAGACTACCTTATTGTGAAGAAAAAGGGCAATACCCTGGTAGTTGGTATGGAAAACGGCCATTCTTATCGGAATTCGCATCTGGAAGTGGCCATTACCATGCCGGATATCCGTAAGTTGGGAATTAGCGGGGCATCAACCGCAGCTATTGATGGTTTTGACTTCGACCACGACATGCATGTCGGGCTGTCCGGAGCAAGCCAGATTGTGGGAACTATCAAAACCGGAGATCTGAAAATGAATCTGTCCGGAGCAAGCGATGTGACCCTGAAAGGAACCGGTCGAAATCTGTCGATTAATGCCAGCGGCGCCAGTACCGTGAGAATGGACGATTTCTGCGTTATGGATGCCGATCTGAATCTCAGTGGCGCCAGCGACTGCAAGGTTTACATTAACGGTACGATGGACGTCTGGGCTAGCGGATCCTCGAAAGTGAAGTATTGTGGGAATGGTGCTCCGGGCTCTGTTGAAACCAGTGGGTTTTCGCGGGTCAAGCGGATGTAAGCAAAAATTCATGCGCAATTAAAAGTCCCGGCTGTCCGGGACTTTTTTTAACCTTTTAGAGTTGAAGATAGTCTAAACATTGCCATGTTTGATAATGAAAAGAGAAACTGTTGATCTCCTACCTCCCCAAGAGGGCGGCTAAACCGAGGCTGCCCTCATCACTTTTCAACTTATTAATGGAGTATAAATGAAGCGATTAAAACGTTTTTCCTCGGTTGTTGTAATGGTTATAATATTGTTCGGTTTGTATACCTGCAATGACAATCAGGTTCAGAGTAAATGGAACCGCCGGGCCATTGAAATTGACGGATTATATGCTGATTGGGGTTCAGATATTCTGTACAACGGGAAAAAGGGAATCGGCTTTGGAGTCGCTAATGATTCCACGAACCTTTACCTGTGTCTTGTCTCTGCCGACCAGGAACTGATCCATCTGGTAATGCGGCGCGGTCTCGAAATTAAAATTGACGTCCCTAAATCAAGGGGGCGTATCTTTAAAATTGATTATCCGCTGGGTATGGGACACGGTATACGAAGTGAAATGCGTGAAATGCATCATGGCGGAAAAACAGGTTCAAGAGATCACTTTCGGCAGAATGACATGTCGTCGGAACGGATGTTTAATCAGCAGGGAAACGACATACCAGCCCTTTCAGACATCCAGACCGAGTTTTATCTATATGGTCCGAAGAAAGATGAAAAACGGATTATCCCATTGCGAAATAATCTTGGAATTGATATTAATGTCGGTCGGTCTATGCGTAATCTGGTGTATGAGGCAAAGGTTCCGTATAAAGTAATTAATGAATACCTGAAATTAGAAGAATCTGAAATGCTGACCAAACTGGATCTGAAATTTCAGATACCCGATCAACAGCAAACCAGACCTTCCGGTGGAATGCGAACACCCGGCGGCGGAATGGGTGGTTCCCCGAGAGGTGGAATGAATAACGGTTCCGGCAATTATAATGGCCCTCGGCAAAGGGATTTGGGAGACATGAACCAGTCTGGCCAGGATTTTAGTTTTCATGTAAAGGTTTTATTAGCCATATCGGATTAAATCCGGATTCGATTCTTCCTTTCTATATAGGGCAGTGAGTGATCTGCCCTGTTTACTATCTTCATTTTTTAGTTTATATTATCAAAAAAGAAAACAGGTATTGTGAAGTATAAGCAAATCGCATTGAAAACAACGATATTAATTACGTCATTTTTTATATGTGACATTGGTTTTGCTGCCGATGATTCCTGGATGATTTATGATGATTCCGAAGTTGCCGAGATTCGGATTACCATTGATCCGGATGTTTTGGGATGGATTTTTGACAGTGCAAATGTGCATAGCGATTCGATACATTTGGCTCAATTTCATTTTAAGAACAAATATATAGATGAAACGGTCGAAAACGTCGGATTCCGGCTCAGGGGGAATACATCCCGGGAATCGGCTAAAAAGTCTTTCAAAATTTCTTTTAATACGTTTGTATCGGGCCGGAAATTTTATGGTCTTGATAAAATGAATCTGAACGGTGAACACAATGATCCGTCGATAATTCGTAGTAAAATCTGCTGTGACTGGTTTAACGAGATTGGCCTGACGGCCAGCCGGGCGGCTCATGCGGCTGTTTATATTAACGATGAATATTACGGATTGTATATTTCGGTTGAACATATTGACGATGAATTTGTGAACAGACGTTATAGAGACACGTCGGGCAATTTGTGGAAATGTCTCTGGCCGGCGGACCTGACTTATCGCGGCGCCGATCCGTCCAATTACTACCCCTATTTCGGTGATGAAAGACCCTATGAATTGAAAACTAACAAAGACCGCTATGATTATAGTCAGTTGGCCCGATTTATTGATATTTTAAATAATACTTCCGATGCTGATTTTATTGATTCCGTCGAACAAATTCTGGAAGTGCCTGAGGCGCTTAAATATTTTGCAATGGATATTATGACGGGCAGTTGGGATGACTATCGCTTTTTAAAAAACAATTATTACCTTTATTACGAGCCCCGGGTCGATAAATTTCACCTGATTCCTTACGATTATGACAATACCTTCGGCGTAGACTGGTTTGGTATCGATTGGGCAACGGTCGATCCCTATGATTATCCCGCGAGTGATGACAGCGGGCGTCCGCTAATGCGTTTGCTGGAAGTTCCGGAATACCGCAATCTCTATACACACATGCTTCAGTTTTATGCGGCAAATGTGACGGCTCTGAATCTGAATGACTCGCGAATTGACAGTATTAAAACAATGATTGCTCCGTGGGCCGAACAGGATTTGTATCGGACTTATGACTGGGGATTTACCATTGAAGATTTTAATGAATCCTATTCATCGGATTCCTATTCAAATCAGCATGTTAAAAGGGGTCTGAAAGAATTTATCGAGCGCAGAAACACCTCTCTGACCGGTCAATTAGAATATACTGATTCGGAGCCGATAATCTACGCGCTGGATTACCGGCCGAAATTGCCCGGGCCGGAGGATTCGATAACTGTCACGGCAGCGGTATTCTGTCCTGTGTCTGTAGCGGGCGTTGATATTGCTTTCCGGCCGGGAAATTTAACGGTTATTGAGACGATCCCGATGACATATCAACCGGTGTCGATCTCAAAAAAGATTGAAGACGCAGATCGCTGGATTGGTGTCATCCCGCCGCTTGGACCGGGTGGTTTTGGCGCTTTTCATATTA
>QNCV01000240.1 GCA_003645845.1 Fidelibacterota bacterium
GAACGGGATTATTAAAAAGACAGCATTATCGGCTTTTAGTAATCCCCGGAAAACCGGTATTCGGGCAATCCATGTTGCTAACGACGACGATTTGATTGATGTTCGTCTAACCGATGGCAATCAGGATATTATACTGGGAACAGCTTATGGAAAATCAATTCGCTTTAAGGAATCCGATGTTCGCCCAATGGGACGTACGGCCGCCGGTGTCAGGGGAATTAAACTGCCCGGGAAGGACAACCGTGTGGTCGGAATGGTTATTGTAAAACGTGAAGGCGGTACGTTATTAGCCGTTTCGGAAAATGGGTATGGTAAACGGACAGACATTATTGATTATCCGATTATCAAGCGGGGCGGAGTTGGTGTAATTACATTAAAAACAACCGCCCGGAACGGACGGATGGTTGCTTTGCGAGAGGTGGTTGATACGGACGACCTGATGATTATTACTGAAAAAGGCGTTCTGATCAGACTACCCGTTTCCACTATTCGTACCATCAGCCGGAATACTCAGGGTGTTCGTTTAATTAAGTTGGACGAGGGCGATTCGATCTCTGCGGTGACAAGGGTTCTGGAGTCCAACGACGAAAAAGAAAAAAACGGAAATAGTACCCAAACATCTCTTCTGAAGGAAGAAAAAATTGAATAACCGAATAGTTTTATGACGCTAAAAGAAAGAGCTCGGTTGATTTCCCGGAACCTCTCTCATGTAAGAGAAAAGATAAAAACAGCCGCGGAGTCGAGTGGGCGAGACAGCGATGATATCGACTTGATGGTTGTTACAAAAACGTGGCCCGCCGGGATAATTGAAATTGTCGTCGATAACGGAATCCGCCTCCTCGGAGAAAACCGGATTCAGGAAGCCCTTCCGAAAATAGAAAATCTGGCCAAAAATTATTCCGATTTACATTGGCACATGATCGGCCATCTCCAGTCGAACAAAGCCAAACATGCGCTTGATGCCTTTGATTGTATTCAATCGGTGGATTCGTTAAAAATTGCAAACAGAATTTCAAGCCTGGCGGTACAGCGGGAGACCAGAAAAGACATTATGCTGGAGGTAAACATTTCAGGAGAATCTTCAAAATTTGGTTTTAAACCCGAAGAGGTTATATCAAATATAGAAACTCTTTTGGGATTGCCCGGTATAAATCTTACCGGTCTTATGACGATCGGGCCTCTGACCGGTGATCGGGAAAAGATCCGAAAGGCTTTCAGGGAGATGAAAAAGCTTTATAATCGTCTCAGTATCTCTTATCCGAATAGTATGAAAAACCTCTCCATGGGTATGAGCGATGACTATGATATTGCCATTGAAGAGGGGGCAACAATGGTAAGAATTGGACGGGCAATCTTCGGGCCAAGGGAAATCTGAGCAGGAAAAAATATGATAACGAAAAATGATATTCTCGGTCGGAAATTCAACAAGACATTGCGAGGTTATGACCCGGTTGAGGTCAAATATTTTTTGGAGATGTTGGCCGAGGAATTCGAAAAACTTGAGGAGCGCATAACCGTGCTTGAGCCCATCGAGAAACAGTTGAGCGATTTGAAGGTTAAATCTCCGGACGATCTCATTGCTGAGGCAGAGAAAAAAGGCCGGAAGATTATTGAAGACGCCGAAAAGCTTGCAGCCGAGGTAATTGAACAGACAAAAAAACAGAAAACGAGAGAATACGAGGAAATCGTTGCCCTGAAAAGTAAAAAAGACCGTCTGTTAAAATCCCTGAATGACGTTATTCACAAACATAAAGAATTGATCAGCATTCTTAGCGGTGTTGCCGAAGACAGCGAGGCCAACAAACAGGAAGAAGAGATTACATGATAACCGCCGATAAAAAAAATTTGTCGGGATGGCTTGCTGAGCGCGGGAATAATTTCAAGCCAGCCCTTGCTGTTATATCCACTGTTATCATTAATAATAAACCGGAGGCCGTTTATAAGGACAACGGGCTGGAAATCAATATAATTTCGAAAGAAGAAAAAGAGATTTTATTCTTATATATTGAGGATAATAATGTGGACAACTGGAAAAATGCCGTACGAACTTGTGCAGAGGCCGGCATCAGGAAATATTTTCTTGTCGGTGAAACAGAAAAAATGCCGGAAGATATATACAGGGCATGGATTATCACCGACCATATCAATGTTTCCGGTGAAAATCCCCTGGTCGGCAGAAACGACGATTCGCTCGGCACGCGGTTTCCCGATATGACCGGGTTGTATGACCGGGAGCTGTCCATATATCTGGAAAAATGTTGTGTTAATGCGGAAATACCGGTTAAATCCGGGGTGCTTCTTGTTCCGAAAAGCATAAAATCGAGAACCGATCTTGAGCATAGAATCTTAAAAATCCGGGCAAATGCGGTAATCTCCAGAGATGTTTTTGCGGGAGCGATAGTTGCCAAGCATCAAGGCCTGCGTTCAGCCGGATTGATTTTTGGTAACAATATAGAGGAAAATAAGAAGCTCCGGTTTTTAGATTGCCTGATTAATAAGCTGTAATTATTTATTAAATTTCTTTGCTTGGCGGCAAAGCGAGTAGTAGATGTCATTTTCCCGATCATACCATCGGGAAATCACAACAGTGTTGCTAAACTCTTTGTCATAGGATTGACGAAGAATATTCGATTCCACAATGAATTTATTGTCGCGTTTTGATGTATGGATAGAGCGGGCTTCAATTTCAAAGTTCTTACCAAGGTCAAACCGGGCGTATTCGTCGGCATCTTTCCATGCCCGCACCCATGAAGAGTAGTTTGAAACGATACCAACACCGTAATTGTATTCTTTATTAAAGGGAAGTTTCTCTGTCCATGCCGGCTTATTCCCCCATTTTTTAAGATTTCCGGAAATGTGGTGTTGAATATCGGGATAAGCCAGAAGCACAAAATATCCGTTATCAGTAATTGCGGAATCCGCTATAACACATTTATCGACGATATTGACATAAATGTCCTTTTTGTAGGACAACCCGAAGGTTGGTTTGAGGAGACGAAAACGACCGTCTGACAACTCCTCTATTTCAAAAGCGAGCCGGCTTTTAATTTGCTTGGCCATATTTTTTGTGGCAACTGCAATGGCCGACTCTCTGGCCAGGGAATGGTTGATATATTTCCCCGAGTAGCCGACGGAATACATCGTCCCGGGCGGCGCTTGAGGAAGATTTTCGAACCATTCGGGAATAACGGTCTGGGAGAAGCAAACCTCAAAAGTGAATGCAAGAATTGTCTGAACAAAAATGCGTTTCATAAGGCTAAGGCCCGCCACAGTGGAGCGGCGGGCCTGCAAGCTTATTGCCCGACGGCCTCGAGTTTCTGGATTTCCTTTTCGAGATCCTCAAAGCTGAGATTAGCCTTGGCCTCATTATAAAGCGCTTTTTGCTTTTTGGCCTCGTTCAGGGTTTCCTGGATCAGGCTGTTGAGGTTGTATTCGGCCAGCGAGTAAGCGTGGTACATTGAACCCTCGGTTTTCATTTCCCGTTTGACGATTCTGGCGCCCCTCAAAACATTATTTGATACCTGTTTGCTGACGGAAGATGTAAACTCGAGAGCCTCCGCATCTTCACCGATACCGCTTTCCTGCATGAAATTTTTCAGCATATTGGACACCTTGACCTCAATGGTGCGGGAAATGGCATCCCGGGCGCGGGCATCGGCAGCCTCTTTGGCCAGCCCCATGCTCTGTTTGGCAGCATCACCGGCTTCGTAAATGGCGTCTTCAGCCTTCGGCGGGTTCAGATACCATTCCGGAATGTTGTTCATCTTGGCTTTGGGTTTTCCACCGCAATTCATGAGCATGAACACCATAGGAACCAACAATGCGATTACGATTAGTTTCTTCATTTTTAACTCCTTCCTGTTTCTCTAAGCATATCTTTATTCTTAATTTGCGGCCTGTAAAAAAGCGGCAAATTTTGATTTTGAGAAAGAGATATTCTCCATGGCCTTGTCAATGGCCTTTTCCCTGGAACCTACCGCCAGCCCTTTTCCCTTTCCGTAAATTGTTGCCAGCTGAACATTTTTCCGAGTATCGGTCAATGATAATAACAATTTAACCTCAATCAGAAATTGCTTTCCAGCCGGTGAATTGATTGAGCGCTCGTCGCTCACGGCAACAGTTCCGGAAATTTTAAATGGCGATGACGAATCGACATGAGCGCCCGTATTATTGACCAGGCCGGAAATCATTTCAATTAACGACGGATCAACATTTCCCGAAGCATCTGTTATTCTGATACCGAAAGATTTATCGGTTGACTGTGTAGTATAATTAACAACAGCTTCAATTTTTTGCAGGTAATCGCCATACCGGTTTTGGAAAGAGTGAAAATCAGGTCTAAAAACAACGTTATTACCGGGAGAAACGGTAATTCTGACAGACAGTTCGCCTGCATCGTTAGTCTTGAAATCACCGATTTTTTCCCCGCCGGTGTATCCGACGGTTACCGGGAATTGCCTTAAAGCGCATTTTATTCCTTCCCTGTCGGTTAAATAGACTAAGACCCGAATCGGTTCGGGAAGTTGTGTGCCGGCAGGCGCTGTTTGATTATTGCCCTCAAGTATTTCAATATGGACAGACGAGAAGATTTTCCGAATGTCAGCCTGAATTGTTGCCGGAGTTATGCCGCCTTTAATTGA
>QNCV01000241.1 GCA_003645845.1 Fidelibacterota bacterium
AATGTGTACCGCAAACTCTATCAATCCCAGGCGGAATTTCATACAACCCTGCAAAGTATCGGTGACGCCGTGATCGCGACCGATATGGATGGCAATGTGAAGTTTCTGAATCCGGTGGCCGAAAAATTGACCGGCTGGCGCACAAACCAGGCAATTGGAAAACCTCTAAAAAAAGTCTTTAATATCATCAACGAAAATACCCGTCAGAACATCGAAAATCCGGTTACCCGGGTTTTGAAAGAGGGCATAATCGTGGGGCTGGCTAATCACACCCTACTGATCAATCGCAACGGCGAAGAAATTCCAATCGCCGACAGCGGCGCGCCGATTAAGGACGAAGGCGGAACTATCATCGGTGTCGTACTGGTCTTCAGAGACCAAACTGCAGAACGGGAAGCCCGGAATGCTTTGGAGGAAAGCGAAGAAAAATACCGTAACGTCGTGGAACGCGCCAACGACGGCATTGTCATTATTCAGGACGATGTAGTAAAATATGTTAACCCGAGTCTGGCGAAAATATGGGGTGGTGAAATCAAAGATATCATTGGTAAACCCTTCACGGAATTTATCCATCCAGATGAACTTGCCACCGTGGCCGAATACTATCGGAGACGCATGGCCGGCGAAAACGTGCCATCAATCTATGAGACGATTCTGGCCGCCAGGGACGGCAAGAAGGTAAATGCTGAACTCAGCACGGGAATCATCAACTATCATGGTCAACCGGCCAATCTCGTGATCGTCCGTGATATCACCGAGCGCAAGCAGACAGAAGAAAAACTAAAGCAGAGCGAGGACCGTTTATCCAAAACTTTGATAGCGGCAAATGACGGAATGTGGGATTGGAATCTTATTACAAATGAAGTTTATTTCGACCCGCGATATTATCAAATGGCCGGTTACGAGGTTGATGAATTTCCCCATAATTTGCAGGAATTTCAAAGCAGGATACATCCTGACGATATTGAGCACGTTATGGGTCAGGCCCAAATGCATATTAAAGGAAAAATTCCCCGGTTTAAGGTAGAGTTCAGATTTAAAAAGAAAAACGGAGACTGGCTTTGGGTTATGGGGCGCGGAATAATTGTCGAGCGCGATAAAAACAATATCCCTACACGATTTATAGGTACTCATACCGACATCACCGAGCGCAAAAAGGCGGAGGCTGCATTGTTGGAAAGCGAAAGTAGGTTCCGAAAACTGTTTGAAAACGCCTATGACGCCATTTTTCTGATGGATGGAGAAAAGTTCATTGACTGCAATCTAAAAACCCTTGAATTGTTCTCCGCTACAAGAGAACAGATTATCGGCGAAACCCCCTACCGATTTTCTCCCGAGCGGCAACCAGACGGAAGAGACTCCAGGGAATCAGCGCTGGAAAAAATCAATGCGGCTCTCAATGGCCAGCCTCAAATCTTTGAATGGCAACACTGTAAATATGACCGAAAGCCCTTTGACGCAAGCGTCAGCCTGAACGCCTTTGAATCCGGTGGTAAACGTCTTGTTCTCGCCATCGTCCGAGACATCACCGAGCGCAAGCAGGCAGAGGAAAAAATCCGTTATCAGGCAGATTTGCTTCAGAATGTCTTCGATGCCATTATCGCTTCCGATAACGACGGTCGGATTCTGGTCTGGAATAAAGCCGCTGAACGGATTTATGGCTGGAAGCCGAAAGAGGTGATCGGCCAGAAATTTCACGACATTATACGACCGGTGTATCACTACCAGTCCCGGGAAAAGGTACTTGCCGCCATAAAGCAAAATGGTATCTGGTCCGGTGAGATCATCCATCATCGCAAGGACGGAACCACTCTCGAAATCTTAAGTACAATCAGCGTTCAAAAGGACTCAAAGGGAAATTCCACAGGCCTGGTCTCAGTAAATCATGACATGACCGAGTATAAACGGGCTGAAAATATCCAGAAACTGCAATACGAGATTACCAACAGTGTCCTCAACGCCAGAGACCTGAATGAATTATACGAAATGCTTAGAGGATCGTTGAGTAGGTTAATGGATGTTGAAAATTTCTATATAGCATTTTACGATGAGCATACCGACCGTTTTTCGGCGATTTTTGAAAAAGATGAAAAAGATCAGATTCCGGAATGGCCGGCAAACAAATCCATGACGGGTCAAGTGATAAAACAGAAAAAATCTCTTTTCCTGAAGAAAACCGATATTCTCAATCTGGCTGATACCGGAAAAATCGATCTGATCGGAACAGTGCCGGAAGTCTGGCTGGGAGTGCCGCTGAGGATCGGCGGTAAAATCGCCGGGGCCATCGTGGTTCAGGATTATGATGATCCCCGGACCTATGATCAGACCGACCTCAATCTTCTGGAATTGGTTGCAAGTGAGCTGAGTATTTACATCGAGCGCAAACAGGCGGAGGATACACTTCGGGAAAACGAGCAGTTCCTGAGCGCAGTGTTTCGGAGTATTCAGGACGGCGTCAGCGTTCTGAATCCCGATCTAACCATCCGGTATACGAACGATGTCATGAAGAAATGGTATGCCGCAAATCTTCCTCTTGAAGGAAAAAAATGCTATGAAGTCTATCATAACTCCGATACGTTTTGCGATCCCTGTCCGTCCCTGCGTTGTATGGAAACCGGCAATACCGAATGGAACATTGTGCCCGGACTTCCGGGATCTCCGACTGAATGGCTTGAACTTTTCAGCTTTCCCATCAAAGATCAGGAAACGGGTGAGGTAACCGGTATTGTCGAGTTTGTCCGGGATATCACCGAACGTAAGCGGGCTGAAGCCGAGAAAGAAAACCTTGAGCGCCAACTGCAACAGAGCCAGAAGCTGGAATCCGTCGGTACCCTCGCAAGTGGCGTAGCCCACGATTTCAATAATCTGCTGACCGTTATTATGGGACACGCTCAGATGGGTATGATGCAGACAGAAGAGGGCAGTTCCCTGAATTGGAGTCTGAAACAGATTGTTGCCTCTTCGACCCGCGCTGCCGATCTAACCCGCCAGCTACTGCTTTTCAGTCGTAAGGAAGCGATGGAATTCAAACCGGTAAATTTGAATCAAATAATTAATGACCTGCTGAAAATGCTTGGGCGTTTGATTGGTGAAAATATTCAGATTGAAACATCACTCGCCCCGGAAATCCGAACAGTGAACGCTGATAAAAGTAACATTGAACAGGTTATTACCAACCTGGCTGTTAACTCCAGAGACGCCATGCCGCAGGGTGGAAAAATCTTCATTAAAACCGAAAACATCCATATTGATGAGGAAAAACAAAAAACCATCCTGCATTCCGAAGTAGGAGATTATGTGCGCCTCAGCATCAGCGATGAAGGCGAAGGTATTCCGGAGGAAATACGCGATCAAATCTTCGACCCCTTTTTCAGCACCAAAGAAACCGGCAAAGGCACCGGACTGGGCCTGTCGGTTGTTTACGGAATCGTAAAAAAACATCGTGGCTGGATCAATGTTTACAGCGAAGTCGGAAAAGGAACGCGCTTTACTATTTATCTGCCGACAACGACTGACGGAACAATACAGGATGACAAGGAGGAGAACGCAATCGAAGAAAACCTGCGCGGTGATGGTGAACACATTCTGGTGATCGAGGATGAAAAAAGAGTGTTGAATTTTGACGTTATCACGCTAGAGCGATATGGATATAATGTCCACACGGCCATCAACGGCGAGCAGGCGGAAAAAGTGTACAGAGAAGAAGGTAACTTCGATCTCATTTTCAGCGATATGATTTTACCGGATACAAACGGTTACGACCTTGTCCGTCGGCTTACCGAGGATGCTCCCGACATGCCAATAATTATATGCAGCGGGTATACCGACGAGCAGATTCGAAAAACAATCGCCGAAGACAAACGGATTCGGTTTATTCAGAAGCCCTATTCAATAAAAAAAATGTTGACGACGGTGAAACAATCTCTTAAAAAACAAAATGAGAAGGAATAATTCAACAGCAAAAAGGATAACCACCAAATTCATTCAGCGGAACACAGACACCACTCCAAAACCGACTTCAGTCGGCAATATATCATCACAACTCACAAAGGAGCACAATGAACGATCAGGGCTTTCAGAAAGTCAGCCAATCGGAAAACCGTTTATACGGCCCCCGCAAAATTCTCCTCTGCGGCTATTCTCAGAAAAACCAGCTTCGGTTCCAGACAATGCTCCGGGATGCGGGATTGAGCAATATTGAGCTGCTCGTTGCAGATGACACTGCCCTCCATCAGACCGTTGGAGCGTTGTTTAAACAGCCGGTCTGCCGGGCTTCTCAAAAAGAACCCGCCATGCCGCGGGCGGCGATCATGGGCGGCATTACGGAAAAGGAGCTGCATACCATTCTGAACACTTACTGCCAGACCGGCTTACCGGGTCAGGTCTGGGCGACGCTGACGCCGACGTCGGAAAACTGGCAACTGGGCGAGCTGCTCTCGGAATTGAAAAAAGAGAACGAAGCGCTCCGGAGACAGCAACCGGCGAAGAACTAACATCGGCATTTTTCTCTCATTCCCAACCCGGACTTACTCAGCCTACAGGATAATCCTCAATAATCTCTCCGCATCGCGTTTGATTGCGATAACGTCCCCGGATATGATTTTTAGGTTCGCATTAATTATCAATTTTAACTCC
>QNCV01000242.1 GCA_003645845.1 Fidelibacterota bacterium
GAAGCAATTGATTGCAGCATGATTTCCCAATTATCATTCTGGGATGCCCTGATCATTGTTTCTGCTGAACGTGCTAAATGCCGTGACATCTGGACGGAAGATTTAAATCACGGACAAATCATTCGGGGCGTTAAAGTGGTAAATCCACTCAGTTAGAATTGCTTTTCCGGTTTATAATATAACAAAAACGTTAGTGTATTAAGAACTGGCAAGTGGCTAAAATGGCAGGGCATTTTCAATTTCTGATAAAACCGGAAACGTTTTTTCCAACCCGTCTCCCTCCCCTTTAATCTTTAATCTTTAATCTTTAATATTTTTTCCTCTTTCCATTGCACTTGAGCTTGAATCCGCTCTCAAAAACTACAGATGTACGTAGTGCCTTACCCACCATCCACACTGTACAATATTCCCGGATGAAAAGAAAACCGGCGGAATCGTGAAATGAATACGGAAAAAGTCTATCCTATTCGTGTGGTGATTATTGAAGACAACCGTTTTGTCCGGAAAGGTATGGAAATTATGCTACAGAATGAACCGGATTTCGAACTAATCGGGACATTCCCCAATTGTGAAGATGCCTTCAACGCTACAGGGATTGGCAAAGCGGATATTGTGCTGATGGATAACCGCCTCCCGGGGATGTCGGGAATAGAAGGTATCACATATCTGCGGGAGAATTACCCGCGGGCATCGGTTCTAATCTGCACCGCTTACGAAGACGATGAAAACGTGTTTAAAGCGATTGCCGCCGGCGCGGTTGGCTTTGTGGCGAAAAAAGTGTCCCCGGCGCAATTGCTGACGGCACTGCGCAACGTGGCAGAGGGCGGATCCCCGATGACGCCCCATGTTGCCCGGCGTCTGCTGAATTTTTTCCGCACAGTCCGGCAACGTCCCGGGGAAATAAAATTAAGTGAGTTTGAACACACTGTGCTGGTGTGGCTCTCTCGTGGAGAATCATACAACACAGTCGCGGCTGAATTATCCGTCTCCGAAACAGCGATTTTAAGGCGAATCCGTAAAATCTATCAAAAACTTAACGGAAGTTTAAACAAAATTTAAGGAGTTTGTCATGAGTGCGCCAAGCAAAGCTAATATAAGCAAGCCGGACAATCCGGCACGTGTAGCGGCTAACCACCGGCACGGCACTGAACCATGCGTGTGAGGAGGTAACGAATCATGCGAAGCCATGGTGAGGGCAGTTTGTCAGCCACAACGTCTGCCTGTGCGTGTTTGCACGCAGACAGGCAAGTGAAGGTATTGAGCCCCGAAATTATCCTTATTGCATTGGGTCAAGGGTTTCATGTCCTGGAAACCAATATCAGGACACCCGTAAAAGGTGAGGGTGTACCTGACGTGCCGGGGTCTGAGTCCGTGGCGGGCAATCGAACTGTTTATATTGGAACTTGGGAGAACCGAAGCGTACCGAGAAGAAGCTTCAGCGAACCCCGCCAAAAGCGGGGAACAAAGAGGTATGGCGTTTCGGTAGTCGGACTGACTCATAGTAGAGGAGTAGGCAGGGTAATGCCTGTTGAGTCCGGGATAATAGGGACACTCGAAGGGGTCAGCAGTTTAACGCAGAGAGTTGAGGTCTGTCATGCCGCACCCTGATGCTGGAGAAACATGGCAGAAATTGGCTCTCATATCCGGACATGCCCGGAGAGACCCTGATTTTCAGTTCACGAGTTTAGCTCATTTACTGAATGTAGAATATCTTCGGGATTGCTACAATAGCCTGAACAGGAATAAGGCTGTAGGAATTGACGATGTAACAAAGGAAGAATACGGGAAGCATCTGGAAGAAAATCTGGAGCAGTTAGTATCGCGGTTGAAGCGGAAGAAATACAAACCGCTGCCAGCGAGACGAGTTTATATTCCCAAAGGAGAGAAAGAAAGACGTCCTCTGGGCATATCGGCATTGGAGAACAAGATCGTAGAACGAGGAATTACGTGGATACTGGAGAGCATCTACGAGCAAGATTTTCTGAACTGTTCCTATGGATTTCGCCCGAACAGGAACGCCCATCAAGCCTTGAAGCAGTTAAATGACCTGATAATGTTCCAGCCTGTAAATCACATCGTAGAAGCCGATATAAAGGGATTTTTCGACAACGTGTCCCATGAGCATCTTGTGGAGTTTTTACGCATACGGATAAAAGACACGACACTGTTGAATTTGATCGGGAAATTCCTCAAAGCCGGCTATATTGACGATGGTATACTGGTCAACCCGGACGCCGGCACACCGCAAGGGAGTATCCTGAGTTCCATGTTGGTCAATATCTTCCTGCACTATGTAGTGCCTGAACGCCAAGATATAACTTCTTGTAAATATGCTAATTATATATCAGAAGCGAATTGAATCTTTGTTCAAGATTGATTATATTTTGTTTAAGTTTAATATAATGGTCACAGATTCACAAAATTTTGGATGGCGGGAATAAGCATGAGAAAAAGATTTGAAGTTCAATACGAAATGGGATGCAAACCGATAGAATGTATAAAAATACCTTTGAAGAGTCGCGATGAAATTCCAGCCCTCTTACGTGGCTTACAGTATATTTATAGCACCCCGGAATTGAATAAAAAGGTTTTTGCTTTGCTGGAAAGAAAGATATTCTCAAAAACCGGGGATAAACGAACCGGTCGTCCGGGTATGAGTCTGTGGGAGATTCTGGTATTAGGTAGTGTGAGATTAGCCCGTGATGCCGATTACGATCATTTGGAACATATTGCCAACCATGATATTTTGGTTCGGAAAATATTGGGTATATCAACTTTTGGAGGGGAAGGAAAGGGTTATCCTATACAAACCATAAAGGATAATGTGTCATTATTGGATGAGGATACCCTGCAGGAGATCAATAAATTAGTTGTGGAGAGCGGTCATCAATTAGTTAAAAAAAAAGACGAAGAAGTGGTTTTAAGAGTAAAAGTTGACAGCTATGCTGTGGAGAGTAATGTTCATTTTCCGACCGATATAAATTTGTTATGGGATGCGGCTCGCAAGTGTATTGATTTAGTTGTGAATATACTATCAGAAGATGAGGTTGCCGGTTGGCGCAAACATGCTGATTGGCGGCGCCGGATAAAGAATGCTTTCATTGGTGCTAACCGGGTCGCTTTCAGAGGTGGTCGCAATCGGGAAGAACGGATCAGGCAAGCGAGCAGACATTATCTTAAGTTGTGCAGGTTATTGAGTCAAAAGTTAGAAGCAACAAAGCCATATATTGCAGCAGCAGCTTCGGGATCGCCTTTGAAAATGATAAAATTATTATCGTTAGAGAATTTCGAAAAGATGTTAGACAAGCATATAGATTTGGTAGAACGGCGGCTCATTTATGGGCAAAGCATACCGCATGAAGAGAAAGTATTTTCATTATTTGAGCCCTATACCGCATGGATACAAAAAGGCAAAGCGGGGAATAAAGTTGAGTTGGGATTACCGGTAGCGGTATGCACGGATCAATATGGATTTATTTTACATCATCGTGTGATGGAGAAGGAACATGATGTCGATGTAGCGGTTCGGATAGGTGAGATTTTAACCTCAGATTGGAATATTCGTAGTGTAAGTTTCGATAAGGGTTTCTGGAATAAGAGAAACTATGAAGAATTATCCTCACTTGTTCGGGAGTTAATCCTTCCCAAGAAGGGGAAATTAAACAGCAGCGAATACGTTCGTGAACACCGCCAGGAATTCAAAGAGTTGCGCTGGGCACATGCCGCAGTAGAATCAGACATAAATTGTTTAGAGCATCACGGATTAGATCGCTGTCCGGATAGAGGAATAGCTCATTTCAGGAACTACGTTGGATTGGGAGTACTCGCCTACAATTTACACCGACTGGGGAAAATATTAATTGAGAGAGATCGGAAAACATCGGAGGGTTGCAAATTAAAAGCTGCGTAAGGGAGCGGTAAAAATTTATTATGGGACAGCTATGTACAAATTCACTTAATATGAATAATATACCCAATATGTTTATAATTATTCTTGCTTAAATTCCTATGACAGTTGAGTGAAGTCCCCTAATCCAAAACCAATCAATCGCAATTGGGAAATCATTGCAAATTTGACCCCTTTTCGGTCAATCACTAAATACTAAACCCGGTTTGCGATTGTGGGAATTGGGATTTTTCTAAATCGGGTGGTTTCTGAATGTCCATTGTCTGAAACCTTAGCGGATTCCTGTCCCTGACTGCCCAGGATGACATTCCTTCGCAGGAATAACAACATCATTCCACAATTGTCACTCCCGTGAAGGCGGGAGTCCACAATGTATTTTGCACTCATCTGTTTTACAATCGTTTAAATCCAGTTAGTGAAGAAGATTCGCTGGTAACCATTTATAAAACGAAAGGAGCCTCAAATCGGCTCCTTTCCGTTTTTTATCGTACTATTTTTGTTCAACAGGTAAACCGCCGGCATTACCGGGTCAGAATCATCTTCTTCACCGAGATAAATTCCGCCGTGCGCAGTTTGTAGAAATAAACGCCCGAAGAAAGGTTGCCGGCGTTGAAAGTCGCGGAATAGCTGCCCGGGTTCATCTGCCGGTTAACTAATGTTGCCACTTTCTGACCGTTGATGTTGTAAA
>QNCV01000243.1 GCA_003645845.1 Fidelibacterota bacterium
ATCTGGCATGAACCATCGTACTACCGGTTTTAATGCTTGAAATGTACCAGTCGCCGACGTTCTGTTCTTCCATCGCAATCGCGTCAACCGGACAAATCCGGGCGCAATAACCGCAGCCTTCACAATCCAGCGTCCGGACAATGTGATGACCGTCAATAACCGGAATAGCGTCAAAACGGCAAATCTCGGCGCATTTTCCGCACTGAGTACATGCTTCCTGATCTATCTTTGCTATGACACCACTGTAAAAATTCTCGGCAAAATTGAAATCGGGCTCCAGCAGCAGGTGCATGTCCGCGGCATCCACATCACAATCGGCCACTATCACATCACGACCGCCTAAAACGGCGAATGAAGCCGTCAGCGACGTTTTCCCCGTTCCGCCCTTTCCGGAAATGATGACAATCTCTTTCATCGAATCACCTCCCGGTTCAGGTTGTCGATATAATCAACTACATGATCCAGTTGCGACCGGAATTCCGGGAATGCCGAATAGAGTAAATCTCCCCGGCTGTAACTCGAAGCAATCGCTTTACTGTTGGGAATTTTTGCTACAATTGTAATGTTTTCAGCATTGCAATAATCAACAACATCATCATTACCTATACCATAGCGATTAATGATTACTACGAAATGTTTCTTCAATTCCCGCATAGTCTCCACCGCAAGTTTCAAGTCGTGAAGTCCAAAAGGCGTCGGCTCGGTCACTAAGATCACCAGGTCAGCATCTTTGGTCGCCTCGATGACCGGGCAGGATGTTCCCGGAGGCGAATCGAAGATCTTCAGATCAACTGCATTATGTTTTTCATCGACATAGCGCAATGTCTGCGCAATCAGCGGAACCGCCTGTTCCTGGCCGATATCCAGTTTACTCTCGACAAAGGTCAATTTGCCCGCCTGGAATTCACGGAGTTCACCCATCTTTTCAGGAATCATGGGCAATGCATTTACAGGGCACAATTCCGAGCAGGCATAGCAGCCATGACAGAGCTGCGGAAACACCATTATTTCATCGGCCAGCTGTACGATTGCGTGGAAGTTGCAGACCTCACTGCAGATACCACAAAGTGTACAGTTCTCGGCTTCCCATCGCGGCACCATTTTAAATTTGTCTTCACGATGGGTCAACTCGCCATGGATAAACAGCCCGGAATTGGGTTCTTCCACATCAAGGTCAATCAGAACCACCGGCATTTTTGCCGACAGATAAGCTGCGAGATTTGTGGAAAGTGTCGTTTTTCCCGTTCCGCCTTTTCCACTGGCAATAGCTATTTTCATTATCAGTATATCCTATTTCTCCAGCAGCTTAATCACTTTACCGGATATTTCATTGAAAGTTATCGCCGTCCGGGACTCCGGGTATTTCAGAACCACCGGTGTACCGTTATCGCCACATTCTCGACTCTGCTTCTCCATGGGTATCCTTCCGAGAAAAGTGACATCCATATCGGTCGCCATCTGTTCACCGCCACCGGTGCCAAAGAAGTCTATTACTTCCCCGCAATTGGGACAAATCAGGCCCGACATATTCTCGATAACGGCAATTTTGGGAATGTTCAATTTCTTCGCCATATTCACCGCCCGGCGACAATCCAGGAGGGAAACTTCCTGAGGCGTTGTCACAATAATCGCTAACTGTGGGTGTATCTTTTGGGACACGGTCAATATTTCATCTCCTGTCCCCGGCGGAAGATCGGTCACCAGAATATCCAGTTCATCCCAGATCACATCGGCAAGGAATTGTGAGATTGTGCCCGACCGTAAAGGTCCGCGCCAGATCACCGGCTGATCTTTTGGAATCATCGGAGCAATGGAAATCACTCTTAAATCTTCCTTGATCTGCGGTAATATCTGATGCTCATCCATCATCTCCGGCATACCGGACAGTCCGACCATCTGAGGAATATTCGGGCCGGTGATGTCGGCATCCAGCAGCCCTACTTTCAATTTCTCTTTCAGCAGGGAGTAGGCAAGGTTCACCGCCACAGTACTCTTACCGACACCGCCTTTACCACTGAAAACAGCTATGCGGTTTTTAATCAATTCCAAATTTTTATTTATTCTATTGTCCTGTTCTTTGATTTTATCCATATCCATGTTATTTATTTCCTATATCTAATTGGAAATGCATTGACTAATCAATTTATCAACCAATATTATTTAATCCACAACAATTGCCAAAATATCAGATCTTTGCACTATCAGATATTCTTTTCCTTCCAATTCAACTTCGTCGCCAACATATTTTCCGTAAAAGATTTTATCACCGACCTTGACTTTTTCCTGTAAATCTTCGTCGGTTCCGACGGCAATGACGACACCAAGTCGCGGTTTTTCCTTTGCCGTATCCGGAATAATAATATTTCCCGATTTCGTCTCTTCTTCTACTCTTTCGACAACTACTCTATCATCCATAGGTTGCAATTTCATTTCATTCTCCTTTCTAATTTTCATTTTCTAATACCTAACAACCGATTTATTTCCGGTTTGTTGAATCCGACAACCGGACGATTATTAATTAACAATACAGGAACTCCTCTATGCCCACGACGAGCCAGATCTCTCGCGGCATTAGCGTCTCGGCTGACATCAATATCACGAAAACGTATGTGACGTTCTCTTAAATAGCGTTTTACGGCATTACACCAGGAACACGTTGGTGATGTAAAAACAATGACTTTAGGTTGTTTTTTTACCGGGTCCATAAGTATCCTCTTTCTTTCTAATTTTCAATTATCTTGTCAACATTCCCTTGGATACATTTTGAGAAAAAAAGTTTCTGAATTCAGTCATTTATTTTTACCCTTAAAGTTAAGCATGAATTATCAATATTACTCTGTTTTTCTTACCCTTCTCAATCACAATTATCACTAAAGTGTCTATAGCGAGGCTGCTAATTCATAGCCATCACGAATTGCATCCTGGGCATTCCCAACATTCTTTGCATCACCAATAAGATAAACAGGTATCGCCCCTTTTAATTCATTCTCAAGCGGTTTATAGCTAGTCGTACTGGTAGAAACCACAACAACATCTATATCATCAAAACGGATGCTTTTTCCGTTTCTTTCGGCATACACAACACGTCCTTCGATCTTTTTTATATGGGTATAATCACTAATAATAACTCCCTTCTCCCGCATCATTTTGAGTGATAGAGTTTTTGCAATCATCTCCATATCTCCACCAAAGTCGGTTGTACGTTTTACAATGATTATTTCATTGTTTAGTGGTATTAAAGCGGTTGCAATATCAACACCAATAAGCCCGCCTCCAATAATCAAAACCTTTTTATTTGAAGGTAAGTTTTCTTCCAACAAGATATCGGCCCAGTAATATTTATCCAATCCGGGAATAGGTGGCACTGCCGGCTTAGAGCCCGTAGCCAGTATAACGCCATCATACTTTGAGACAAGATCCGATTTAGTCGCCTCTTTGAAAATAGTATGTATATTATTAAAGAGCAGCTCTTCTTTATAGTACGGAATGAGTCTTTCCATAGAACGTTTATGAGGAGTCAATGGCGCCAAATTAAACTGTCCGCCCAAGGCATTTTTTTCATATAAATCAACGTCATGTCCCCTTCTTTTCAAAGTTATTGCTGCCTGCATTCCGGCTAAACCACCACCCACCACAGCATATTTTTTCGGTTTTTCTGTAACCTCGAAAGACTTAGCCTCCTTTCCAACCTGCGGATTCACTAAACACTGAAGCCCCTCTCCCGATTTCACACCACCCAAACAGCCTTCCAGGCAAGCCAGGCAAGGTACTATTGGTCCTTCTACCCTGTGTAAATATTTACCAACAAAATCCGGGTCTGCTACCAAAGCTCTTCCAATTGCTAAATAATCTGCTGAATATTTATTTTTTAGCCTTGTAATATCTTCTTTACTGTTAATCTGCCCGACAAATATTACCGGAATGTTAACCGTTTCTTTTATTTGACCTGCCATCTCCCAGGTTTTCCCCTTTGGAATAAACATATGTTGAAAAAACCAGGGTGGCGTGGAACAGACCGTACCGGCAGAAACATGAATCGCAGCAGTCCCCGCTTTTTCCAATAACGGTGTAAACTTCTTCATTTCAGATATTTTAATGCCCTTCGGTATCATTTCGTCTCCGCTGATACGTACGATTATCGGCAATTTTACAGATGCTTTTACTGCATTCAGCACCTCAAGAGGAAACTTAATTCTGTTTTCAAAGCTGCCTCCATACTCGTCTGCCCTGTCATTTACTGCCGGTGAAAGAAATTGAGCAAGCAGATAGCCGTGTCCAAACTGTAATTCGATGAAATCGAATCCTGCATTTTCTGCTCTCCGAGCAGCTGATACAAAAAGCTCAATCACTTTGTGCATACCATCCTTGTCGAGTCTTTCCGGTTTAGCGCCTCCGTTTTCACAAGCTTTATCTGTAGACGAAACAAAATAATTTCCCGGAATTTTCGGATTTGCCATCCGCCCGGGATGATTAAGGTGAGCAATAGCCCTGGTGTCTGTTTTATGCAAAATTTCCGTCAGTTTCTTTAAACCATCTATTTTGTCATCGCTATCAATTCCCATTTGAGTAGGCAGCTCTCTCAGACCTTTATCAAT
>QNCV01000244.1 GCA_003645845.1 Fidelibacterota bacterium
AGAAAAGCATCGACGGTGTAAGGTGCGTAGAAGGCATCACACTGAATGTCAATGACACCGCGGGTGGTCTCAAACCTGACGATTGGGTGCAAACCATACCTTCTTACGTGAGATAAATCATGATATCGGGAAATATCGGGGCCGGGTATCGGAGACCGGATGTTCAAATTGTAAGTATCGACCAGAGTATGATAGGCGGTTTCCCGGAGCCGGTTTTGGCGGGAGTTTAACAGGGAAAATAAATGTTTGGGAGCATCGTCGGGCCTGATTTCAGTTATGGCTTTAATGACCGCCAACCGGGCGTCGAGATACTGATAGCTTTTATATCCCAGGCACCGGTAGAGATGTTCATTAATGTTGTTTACAATGGATTGCGACCGGGCGAGGTAATCTGCGGCAAGGTAAATTTGGACGGGGTCGTCGCTATCCAGACCTGCGATGATCAATTGATTACGCTGATCGGAAGCAATAATATTGCGTTCAACTAATGTATCAACCTTATTGACCAGACCTGAATAGGCGGCCGTTGAGATGGATTTGATCGGATTTTTAATTTGGTTAAAAACATATTCACACTTCTGATAGCTGTCAATTCGTCCGCATAACGCATGGATAATACCTGGCGACAGTAAATTATTATTTAAAAGGGAATCCTGAATATTCCTATAGGCAGAATCCTTTTGAGACAGGATAAAAAATCCGGCGGCATCGTTTATCATCGGGTGTTCCCGGGAAAGCATTTTTCCGGTTTTATGGAGAATAATGTCGTGGGGCAATTCTCCGGCCGGCGGGTTCTTCAATGCTGCGGCGACGACATAGGGGAATTCATCGTCTATTAATTGCTGCCATATATCGCCAGAGTTGTTCAGCGTTGGAATTGCCAGCGCCGTTTCATAACGCACACGCCAGTCGGAGTCCTTGGCGGTTTTACGGAAAAGGGCCTGTTTTTGAGGAAAATCCAATTCTTTCAACAATCGGGCGACGGCATGACGCACAACCGGATCGGCGCTTTCCGACAAAGGGAGAATTATGTCCAGATTTGGACGAATTATTTCCGGTCGTCTGATTCTGCAAAGAGCAATAGCCGCTATTTGACGCTCGATTTTATTTTTGCTTCTCAATGCGGCCATACAGTCCGAAACAATTCTTTGTGGGGTTATCCCGCGTGAGAAAAAAGCTACAGCCGATTTAAAAACGGTGCTTTTTAACTCATTGTAATGTGGATGGCTCGTTAGTGATATGATATCTGAGACGGAACCAATCCGTCCGCAGGATAAAATCAGCTGTTGCAGCGTTTCAAAATCTTTTTCAACATTGACTTGCTGACGGATTATGTTTACCGACTCCTGACAGGGCAATAATCCGAGCGCAAATGCGGCGCCGCTTCTGACGAGAGCGGATGAGTCAACAATGAACGATTGAAGTCGGTTTACCAACATGGTGTCCCGACTGTTTCCGATTGCCAGGCACAGCCGGAATCGCTCCCTTGGACTATAGCTGTTAATCCTGTCGGTATTCAGCAGAGTATAAATTTCCCGGGAATTTTGGGAATGGATTATTTGCCTTTCGTTGTTTGTGAATGGGGATTTTGAGCATGAGAAGCTGAGCAGCAGAAAAAAATAGAATATATCTCGGAACAGTTTTCGGGCGGAAATATCTATTCTCCCCAAAATATCGATATATATGCTCCGGCACCAAGCCCACACATGGGAACGGTTCCGGTATAATCAGAATTGCCCGCGCTGTAATATTCGGGAATCAGACCGTAGTTATGAAACGCCTGTTTGCCGACCCATGTTCTTAGTCGGTCAGCGTTTTCAAAACTGGTCATATAATCAAGTAGGCGGGAGATCATCAGATTGCCGAGAACCCACTCATTCTTTTCCATGGGTGCGATTGTCTCAAAGCGGGCAAAGCCGTTGTCCCGACTCAGTTTTTTGGTAAAAGTGTCGACGGTGCTCTTGCTGCTGTTGTCCTGCGGTGTAAAAACCCATGCCAAACCGATTGCAATTGCAGCATCAAGGTTGTTTTCCCCGTCTTCTATAAAAGATTTTACAAATCCACTTTCGGCAATAAAATGTTCTTCGATGGCTTGGCGTAATGATATTGCCGCCGTTTCATATTGCCGGGCGCGATTTTCGTCGTTAACCATGCGGGCCAGCCAGACCGCATCAATCAAGCCCCGGTAGCCGCAGGCCGATGTGTAAAAATAGTGTTTTTGGGCGCCCGGGTTAAAAAAGCCATTGTCTGCTCTCAGAAGTCCCGTATCGTCTATATTCGCTATAATGACATCGGCGATTTCCGATGAGATTTTGGGCCAGTAATATTCAAGAAATCGATAGTCGTTTGTGGCTTCAATGTATTGTCTGAGATTCCATAGTAAAAGCCCGAAATTGCCGAGATAAATAACCGGCCCATACTCTCCGGTATCCGTTGCTTCAGACCCGTTGCCATGATAATAGTTCACAGAAACGGCATAGTTCCGACCAAGTCCGCGGTTTTCACCGGACCAGTTGTAATGTTTTAAGGCGCCGCTATTGCCATTCATCACGAACTGTAGTGCGTCGAGTGCTTCTTCGAAATGACCTGATTTCAGAAAAGCGTCGATGGCGAAACAGATGCCCGGTACGGAGGCAACGGCAAGATCGTCAGGCGGAAAGGTCTGTACAATCAGTCCCCGGGTAGGAAACCTCTCCCGGGATTGGGCCATTTTCAGCAGAGCTAAGGACTGCAGGTAAACCGACCGCTCTGTTTTGGGAATGTCCTGTGGCAGGACAGTGTTTTTTTGCCACTTTTTCCACCATTCGATTTCATTTACCAATGCGCTAAAACCGGGATTTTCGTTCTTGAATTTCTGAATAGCGGTATAGCTTTTCTGATCGGGAGTTTTGGTATAACTGCAAACCACAAACAACCATTTACGATTGTTTTCACGAAAAGACCACTTGCCGATGTTCATACCGGGAGCAAGCCCCTCGAATTCAAAATTGAGAGAATAGTTTTCTACAGAGTCACTGGTAACCATAGCATAAAATACCCAGAACGCATGGTTGCTGGAGAACGGTGAAAAAGCAAACTGGTCAAATGTGCAATTTTTATTATGGAGCTGATGATGAACGATTCCGGTTCCGTTAATATATCCGGAGGAGAGGGTTTCCATTGTGCTCAGATCGATTTCACGACGTTTGTTGAAAAGGATTGTTCTGCCGGAAACGGCGACGATTTCGGTTTGCTCGGTGCCGTCGGAAGGTTTATATAAATGAGGCGTAAAGTTACTAAATGACCGGCGCTGAACATCGTAGAATGCCGATGAAACTCCGTTCCCAAAGGGCAACATGTACCATGATCGATGGGCAACCTGGCGTTTTTCCGGGGTTTTTATTTGGGGCGGCGTCATTAATATGGTAATCGGCCCGGACAAAAGGCCGCCGTCGCCGGTCTGATTATCAACCCGGATGGCGAGAGTATTATCCGATTTCAGAAGAACATGGGGAATTACAAAACATTTTAAGTCGCTGTTTGTATCGGTATCCTGAGCGGCTTCGGTCAGGGATACACCGTTGACGAAGGGATGGGCTCGGTTGCCAACCTTTCCCAGACATAAAAAGAGTGTATCGTTCCACACGGAACCGCTATCAATGGAAAACTCACTGCGATACCAGGCGATACCATCATAATTTGCAAACCCCTGACTTTCCCACGATCCCGGCACATTGATTGAATACCAGTTGGAATCGTTAATCTCGATGGACGCCCAGCTTGAGTCATCCCCAATATTAAACAGCCAATTGTTTATTGTCGGATTCCCCGCCCAAACAAAGGAATTTATCAAAACCAATATGAAAATTTTTTTTACGACTTTCATCGATGTAAATCTACATTAATTTCCTGAAAACGTCAAAAGCGAACTCTGTTTTTGATGATTTTACGGCCCTCGAGCAATAACAACTTCTTTTTTATCGTAATACCACCTCTGAAACCGGTCAGATGACCCTTAGTGCCGACAACACGGTGACAGGGAATAAATACGGGCAACGGATTTCGATGGAGGGCCCCGCCGACGCCGCGCGCCGCGTTGCGATTACCGATCCAGGTTGCGATTTCACCGTACGTTGTCACGCAGCCATAGGGAACCAGCCATGTCCAGAAAAGCACATTCCGTTCAAATTCCGTTTTAATGAAAAATGATCTCACCTGAATTTTTCTCAGAGGTTGGCCCGAAAAGTATGCTACGATCTGATCGCGGATATCGGAACCCGAATTGTTGTTTTGTGCGATAGAGATTTTTTCTGCAACCGGGCTGATAATGTTTTTCAAACCGGATAACGAGAAAGATGCGGCAACGACAGTGGTATTGTTCGTGAAAACATAGAAACCGGGATCTTTGTCAATGATAATGATCTCGCCCCGGATGTTTTCCGGCGGTGGCAATTTGTGGAATCCTGTTGTCGTGATTCTGTCCTTTATTGCCGATTGGCAAACCGGACAGGTTCTCCAATGTCTGTAAAATCTCCGTTCTTCCTCCGGACATACCTGGCC
>QNCV01000245.1 GCA_003645845.1 Fidelibacterota bacterium
GTAAAGATCATATAATTGATAAAAAAACACATTGGGCATCACGGCGTACCACCAGTCGTTCCCGCTCTGCGCCGTCGGTCCGTTCAGATAGACATTTTCTTCCGGCCGCCTGTTAAACCACTCCTCGCAGCCCAGAACCCAGTTATTACCATCCTGATCACTTTTATCGATTCCCACCAGCGATGCACTGATCACTGCCGGTAGGACATTGATGGCTTCCGCATTGGACGGATAGGGGGTTCCGACGACGGTGTGCAGACCGAAACTGTTATGACTGGGATAATTTGTCGTATTTGTATTTATCCAGATTAGCGGTAAATACTGTCCGCTACGGTCTAAATCGAAGACCAGGCTGTCATATCCGAGCGCCACCTTTTTCCAGTCACGCATCAGATAAGGACTCGGGATATTGGGCATCTGTTCCACGCGGTCAATATTTATCTGCTGAGAAAAAAGCAACGATGACAAACTGATCAACGCGGCTACAACTTTATGTTTCATTATTTACATACGCCCTCATTATTTCCCATATTGAGAATATTAAAAATGGGAACAATTTTTGCTAATTCAAATCATTTTAATGATAATATTAAAAATTCAGACGCAGCGTAAAGCGATTTACATTAAGCAGACGGCCATAATCACCAAATGAATAGTCGAACATTATGTTTGACTGCCCGAAAAGTTTATACTTTAACCCAAAACCAAAGGTCAATCCCTGTTCTGCATCTTTCATACCAATGGCCTGATAGCCTGCTCGTGCAAAAAGCATGTTAAACAAACCTAATTCGCTTCCAATATTCACATACTCCGTATCATCGATAGGGTGAATCGCATCGGCGGCAATCGTCACGCGGCTATACTTACGATTAATTAAATCATAGGCAATACCGAATTGCATATTTAACGGTAGCGGCCATTCATCGGTCGTCAGGGATCCCATAATTTTATCGTTGTTTCCCAATATCAGAGGATCACTGTCATAATAAATTATCAAATCGCTGCCGCTTAATTTTAGATTGGTGCCGAAATTCGAGATACAGGCTCCGATTCGAAGACCTTTAAATCCCGTGTCGTACAGAGTACCGACATCAATGGCAAAGCCCTTTGAACTTTCGTGCCAAATCCGCTCACTGATATACTTCGCATTGAATCCGATTGAAAACCGGTCGGTTAAACTAATGGCGTACGAAATGCCTGCAGCCAGCGACGCAGCATCAAATTTCTCTCCGCTGCCGTCCTGATATACAATTGTCCGAACTTCATCTTGCGGTACGGTCATACTGTTTATAAACATACCAACCGTTCCGAAACGCCCCAGTGAAACCCCCGTACCGACAAAGTTAAAGCTGATATCCGCCAGCCATTGAATATGTTCAAAAACCATCTCGTTCGCCTTTAATTGACATAATCCAGCCGGATTCCAATACAGGGCACTAATGTCATCGGCAACAGCCACAAACGCATTCCCCATTCCGGTCGCACGGGATCCCACTCCCACTTCAAGAAATGATGCCGCCGTCGTGCCGACGTTGCTGCTCCTTCCGGCCATTAGAAAACGGCCCGGTAACACTATTAATCCCATCACGGCTAAAGCAATTATTAGTGATTTCAAATTTAAATATTTCATTACTCAAACCCTCATTTCTATTGAATGTAGGTAGCAAAAAAATCTATTTTGCGATTCATTCCGTCATCGGAAACCGGAATTTCTGATAATAGCCTTTTATTAATTGTAATATCTGTATTCTTTCTTAAACCGGATATATATCTATCCAGTGAGTCCAGGTAGAAGTCCCGATAAAGGCTTGAATCAGTGGTCATAGATGTGATGTCCTTTAACAACTCTTTTTTAACTTTGGCAGCCAGCAGTTTATCGCTCCACTCCAAAGTCTCCTGTGCAACAGAACTTCTTCGGTCTAATCCTTCATCTTTACCTATCCTGGCAAAGACTATATCCCGAATATAGGTGGCCGCAGCGTTCTGGATTCCTTTCCGCACCGCCGCCTGACTTGCATGGTTAATCGAAATCGGATTGAGTCGATAGTAAAACAGATAATCGGACACTTTGAATGAACCGTCTGTGAAAGACGCCAGTTCCATTTTTAGCAAATTATCGTCGGTTAGCAAAGATTGAATTTCTCTGAATTCCTGACCCCGTGGCAGGGATTCATCTGAATTTCTGAAAAACTCCCAGAAACGGTCCGTCAAAGCATTCAGGGTTTTTGCACGGATAACAAGGTTTTGCGGCACCATTGTTTTCCGAACAAACTGAAAAGCCTTTTGATGTTCCTTCCGCTTGCGCAACACGGATTCAAGTGTCGGTTTGACAGCAATAAAATCACTTTCCCGGGGCAGCGCTTCGGTTTCCTTTTCAACAATCCTGAAAACATGGTATTGTTTACCATCAAACACCGGTTCGGAATACTCAAGCAGCGGCAACCGGTAAAGCAAATCTTCAATTTCTTCATTAATAACATTCCAGCGCACTACATCCACCGGACCGTAAGACTCAAGTCGCCGTGTTTTCGTAAATGCATTAATTGGTGTATGAGGAATCTCTAATTCTACGTTTCGAATCAGCACGGCTTCTTCCTTCGTCGCAGTACGGAAATTCTGAACAAAGAGAGTTGTTCTGTATTTTTCATATGCCCATTCAAAATCGGTGTCGCTGATCCGGATTGAATCCCGAACATGTTTCATATACAGTTCTCTGGTGATGGCTTTATCCCGATAATAATTCAGAATTTTCCGGAACGAGCTGTCTTGATCATAACCTTTTTTTATACCTTCCTGAGCTAAAAGCGACCGGTTAATGAGACGTTGCAAAACAACCAGACGGGCTGAATCGCTACCGAGTTGGGTCACGCTTCGTGGCGCTAACTCGTAGGCCCATTGAAATTCATCGGCGGTGAGCAAACGGTCCCCAACTGCAGCAACGGTATCACTGTTATCGGATTTACCACATTGATAGACCGACATTACAGCCCAGGCTACCAGACACAATTGTAATACTATTTTCAATATACCGCTTCGCATTATTTTATTATCGCAAACCGACCGATTTTTTCTCCGACTCCCGGAGCTTCTACATGAAACAGATAAATGCCATAGGATATTTCATTCCCGTCCTTGGACAACAAATCCCAGGATTCCATACCGTCATCGTCCGCGCCGTGATGTTCAAATTGACGAATAAGGTGCCCACTCAGAGAATAGACTCTGATCGTACAATCTTTTGGCAGATGCATAAATTGTATCCGGCGCTCACCACGACCATAGCTGGTAGTTGACTTTGGCTCCCAACTGGCCGTTACTACATAGGGATTCGGAACTACACAAATATTTTCCAGTCCATCTTTTGCCCGCTCTTTACTGTAACTGGCACCCTTTACAGTGAAACGATAAACATCGCCCTGCCGGCTGACCTGGTAGCTTGTATCATAAGTCGTAATTCCGTTACTGGTAACCGTGTCGATTACCATCATATATTCCGAAGCACGGAAGGGGCGCTTTATTTCCAATTGGTACACTTCGCCGGGTTCCGGCGGGTCCGTCGTAATCCAGGTCGTATCGATAGTACCCACTCCATCAATATAAACACTGTCGATTGACAGCTTGCGGTCAAAGCGGATTGTCCATGCTCGATAATAGTTGCCGATTGGCGCGTCATCATCGGGAATTAACAGTACTATATCATCACCGTTGCTGTACTGTTGATTCGTATCATTATCCGCAATCGCATATTCAACCTGAACCGAATCCCCATACGTGACATCGTAAACCATTACACTTGAGGGATAGGATTTTAAGCCGTAAAAATAGCGGGATGTCGTCACTATACTATCATAATAAACGATATAATACCTTGCGGGATGTTTCAGATTCATGTTCAGTACATCCCAGGCGGGATCGAGACGAACATCCACAGTATAATCGGAATATCCTTCAATCCATCCCGAATTTTTAATATCCCAGCTAATGCTGGTATCGTTAAACACCGATACAACCGACCCGTTAAATGTCGGGCTTTCGCCGCCGTAGATATTGACCAGAACCGAGTCAACAACTATTGTATCCTGGGTGACGTCACGAATTGAATAATAGGGCGTTACCTCGGTGTGATGTTTGGTATTTTCGTAAAATTCCAGTTCGTAGGTAATATCGTTCTCAGGTACTTTTGAATCTTCCAGTACTTCCACCTCAATATAACCGGTGCCGGGGCCGATATGTAAAATATTTTCATCTAGCTTCGGTGCCTGATAGCCCGCCGCCATGGATCGTGGGGTAACAACCCCGCAGTTGACATCCACAAACGTAATGTCACCCGACGAATTAACTTTTATGATGGCCGAACACTCAGACGGAGCGATTCCTTCCACGCCTGAAGTAGTGTATGTAACCAGGCCATAGTCGTAGGATACAACGGCATAATAATAAGTTTGTCCGTTACGAACATCGGTATCGACCCAGCTGTGCCGTAAACCAGTATCTTCACCAAGATTGTACTGAATACCGTACACTGCTACCGGA
>QNCV01000246.1 GCA_003645845.1 Fidelibacterota bacterium
TGTATCGAATTACGGTCAGATGACCGCCGGCGGCTGGATGTATATCGGTCCCCAGGGAATCGTTCACGGAACCTATATCACTCTGCTCAACGCCGGCAGAAAATATCTCGGAATTCCCGAAGATAGGAATCTTAAAGGCGTATTTTTTGTCAGTTCCGGCCTGGGAGGCATGTCCGGCGCACAGGCCAAGGCGGTCGAGATCGCCGGCGGTATCGGCGTCATCGCCGAAGTCGATTACAGCCGGATTAAAACCCGGCACGAACAGGGCTGGGTCAGCAAAGTATCCGATAACCTTGATCAGATTGCGGCATGGATGAAAGAATATCAGCAGTCGGGAAAAGCCGTGTCCATCGCTTACCACGGCAATGTAGTCGATCTGCTGGAATACATTGCCGAAAAACAGATTGATGTGGAACTCATTTCCGATCAGACTTCCTGCCATGCCGTTTACGAAGGAGGTTACACACCGGTCGGATTGAGTTTCGAAGAGGGTCGTGCATTGATTAAAAGCAATCCCCGGGAATTCAAACAATATGTCGATCGGTCGCTGAAACGTCATTATCAGGTCATTAAAACACTGACAGAGCGGGGCTCGTTTTTCTGGGATTACGGCAACAGTTTTATGGCTTCCATCTTCAATGCCGGTGTTCATGAAATCGCCAAAAACAGTGTCAACACATCGGAAGGTTTTATCTGGCCGTCTTATGTAGAAGACATCATGGGGCCGCTCTGTTTTGATAAGGGTTTCGGGCCTTTTCGCTGGGTCTGCCTCAGCCGCAAAGACGAGGATCTCCACAAAACCGATCAGGCCGCCTTGAGCTGCATCAATCCCAAACTCAGTTCTCTGCATCGTGATAATCATCACTGGATTAAAACAGCAAAAGAAAATAAACTGGTTGTAGGAACTAAATGCCGGATTCTGTATTCCGACGAAGAGGGACGCATCCGCATTGCCCTGAAATTTAATGAAATGGTCCGCAACGGCGAAGTCGGACCAATTCTGCTCGGCCGCGATCATCACGATGTTTCCGGCACCGATTCACCCTTTCGGGAAACCGCAAATATTTACGACGGCAGCCGGACCACAGCCGATATGTCGGTTCAGTGCTTTGGCGGAAATATCGCCCGCGGAATGACTCTTGTGGTGCTCTCCAACGGCGGCGGCGTCGGCATCGGCCGGGCCAGCAACGGCGGCAACGGTATCCTGCTGGATGGTTCGGAACGTGCCGACGAGGTGATTCGCAAAGGTCTATCATGGGATGTGATGGGCGGCGTCGCCCGGCGTAACTGGGCGCGTAATCCCAATGCCATGGAAACGGCGAAAAAATGGAACCGGGATCATCCGGGAAAAGGCCATATTACAATCCCCTTTGTCGCCGATGATAACATGATCGAAGAGCTGATACGGGTTTCTGAATCCTCAACCAAGACCAAGTAAAACCGAAGAATTACGATACAATGCAGTGTGTATCTTCATATTTAACCATACATTAAAAAGGGAGTATCATTTTGCCTGATTTAAACCACAAATTACAGCATACCATTCTTGTCCTTTGTTTGTTTATTAGCACAATCGGACACGCCGTCGAATGGACCACCGCAACAATTAACCCCTACCCCACAAAAATTCCGGACCACATTATTTTAAACATCAGTCAGGATCCAACAACCATCCAGCCGGTCACTTGGCGTACGGATACGACCGTAACTAACTCCAGAGCAGAAATTGCCGAAGCGGAGGCATCACCCAATTTCACCGCCGGCGCCATACAGGTTCAGGCAACTACTGAAAATTTTAATACGGATGATTACTCGGCGAGTTACCATTCCGTTATCTTTACCAATCTGAAACCAAACACCCTTTACGCATATCGGGTCGGCGCAGATGATAATTGGAGCGAATGGTTCCAGTTCAGGACGGCCTCAAAAAAATCCGAACCCTTCCGGTTTATCTATCTGGGCGACGGACAAGACGCAATTCTGTCTCTCTGGTCAAGAGCAATCCGGGCTGCTTACAGCGCGGCGCCAAACAGCAGCTTCATCGTCCACGGCGGTGATCTTGCCGCCCATTCGGATAATTTTGATGAATGGAATCAGTGGTTTGCCGCGGCCGGCTGGATCAATGGAATGGTTCCGATCGTAGTGACGCCGGGAAATCACGAATACTATCACGGCCACGGTAAAAAACGTTATTTGACCGACTTCTGGAAAGTCCAGTTCACCCTGCCGGAAAACGGTATTGATGCCTTGCGGGAAAGCAATTATTTCTTCAATTATCAGGGCGCCAGAATTATCAGTTTAAACTCTAACGAGATGATAGACGAACAGGCAAAGTGGCTGCAAAACAATCTGAAAAGCAACCCCAATCGCTGGACAATTCTCACCTTTCACCACCCGATCTACTCCGGGGCAAGCGGAAGGGATCAGAAAAAAGTCCGCAACGCCTGGCAACCTATTTTTAGAAAATACGGCGTCGATCTGGTGTTAAACGGCCACGATCACACCTACGCCCGCGGTCAGAATATCGATGCCAACGATGGGATTGTGTACGTTGTTTCCGTAAGCGGTCCGAAACAGTATATCCTGACGGATGAAAAATGGATGAAGCGCTGCGCCGAAAATACTCAGATGTTCCATATTATAAGCATTGATGGTGACACACTGAGTTTCAAAGCCTATACCGTCACCGGTCAATTGTACGATGAATTCGACATTATTAAAAACCCGTCCGGCCCCAACACAATCGTTGACAAACAAAATCCCGGTATTCCGGAACGGCGGTTCGGCAATACACCGTGAGCCCGATGAAAAAAGAAATCCCGATTGTCAAATATTTCGGTATCGTTCTGACTATAATATCATTTAATTCCTGCTCTGAACCGGCCGGCCATAATTCCTATGTTCCCGCAGCAAGTTCCATCGTTGACAAACAATTTAACTTCCATGTCGTCTCACCGGGCGTCTGGCGTTCGGCTCAGCCAAATAGCGAAGCCCTGATCCGCATGAAAAACCATGGCCTGAAAACCGTGATAAATCTCCGGGGTGATACCCAGACCGACAAATGGGAACGCTCCATCACCGACAGTCTTTGCCTGAATTATTACAATTTTCCATTGGATGCCCGCAAAGAACAAAGCGCCGACACGATCGAAAAGATTCTCGCCATTATGTACGATCCCGGACAGCAACCGGTTCTGATTCACTGCCTGGGAGGTAAGGACCGCACGGGAATGCTGGCGGCAATTTATCAAATACGATATATGGGCGCCCGTTTTGAAGATGCTCACCGGGAAATGCTGATGTATGGGTATCACGAAAAGGATTATCCCGAAGCTATTCAGACAGTAAAACGTCTCACAATGCCCTTAAATTCATTGATATACTGATTTGAATATTCAACCGATCACCGCACTGATTCCACGGCTTTTTATCCTGTTGCCGAGCGGATCAGGATAAACGCCGAGAATTTATGCATCTTCGCAATTAATGAAATATAATCTGCATTCTACGGAAATCAATTCCTTGGTATGACATCAATAATAAATGGAATTCAATATCAATCTTGCTTATATTAAAAACCATGATTCCAGTCTGCTCTTTATCAACTTCACAATATAAAGGACAAACATGAGGCGGCTGTTTTTTTTCTTTTTAACAGCGGTTCTGTCGTTTCTATTGACAAGCTGTAGCTTTTCCGAAAATCCCGTCGTTCAGTCACCGGATGGCAACATCAGAATTCAATTCAGACTGATAAAGGGAATCCCTTATTACTCTGTCATTCGGCTGGAGCGGGTGATTCTTTCCGATTCCCGGCTGGGTTTCATTTTCAAAGATAAAGCCCCGCTTAATCACAATTTTAAAATCGAGAATGTTCTTTACCGCAGTTGTGATACCACCTGGACTCAGCCCTGGGGCGAGGTCAAAGACATTCGCAACCGTTACAATGAAATGACTGTCCGGCTACAGGAGAAACATGCGCCTCATCGTAAAATGGATGTGATTTTTCGTGCCTTTGACGACGGTATCGGTTTTCGCTATGAAATCCCGCAACAAGCAGCCCTTGACAGCTTTCAGATAACCGATGAACTGACCGAATTTAATCTTACGGAAGATCCACGCTGTTGGTGGATCGGCGCCTACCAGCGGAACCGCTACGAATACCTTTTTCAGGAAACCCGGCTCAGCGAAATCGATACGGTGCACACACCTTTCACAATGGAAACCGATGACGGACTTTGTCTGTCTATCCATGAAGCCAATCTCACTGATTATTCCAGCATGTCGTTAGCGCGCTATGACAGTACCGGGTTAACCTGTGATCTATGCCCCTGGTCCGACGGAACTAAAGTCAAAGCCCGCACACCCATGGTCACGCCCTGGCGGACTATGCAAATTGCCGAAAAACCCGGCGACCTGATTACATCATATCTGATCCTAAATCTGAATGAACCGTCAAAAATCAAAGACACTTCCTGGATTTATCCGCAAAAGTATGTGGGTGTCTGGTGGGAA
>QNCV01000247.1 GCA_003645845.1 Fidelibacterota bacterium
CAAATTTGAGGATTTCATCGTGCAAATCCACCCCGTTAACCCTGGAAAGTTCGCGCATTTCTTCGATCTTCTGTTCGAGTTCAAGGATCGGTTTTTCAAAATCAAGGGTCAATTTCGCCATAATGATTCACTTATATATTTAATAACGCTTTTAAAAAATATTCCACATCCAAAAAGAGTGAATGCTTTGGAAAATAATAATATTCTTAATTTGGTTTATAAAGCTCATTAGGATAATGGGTTTCCTGCAATTGAAACAGACCGGTCATACCCGGTTTACAGCGTAGATGTCTCAAATGGGGATTAGACGTCAGTAATTCACTGCCGACAAAACTCATTTTTCCCCGTAAAATCGATAATAATAGTGGAAATCGCTCAATTGTTGGTCGGACATGGTTCCCGTTCCGCTTTTTAAAAACAATACCAGTGAAAACGCTGTTTTCTTTGCCCAGAAATTTCTCAGTACTGAACCGGTAACCGCTCAGTAATGCAAAGGGAATGACCACGGGCGCCAAAATTATAAAAGTAAACAGTGACAAAAATATATCAAAAGCCCGTTTGGATATTCGGTTCCCAAGCCGGTACAGATTATACTCGACCTCAATCAGGGGGATATCCTCAATTTTCTCAACACTGGATTTACCGATGATATAATCCAGATTCCGTGGAACTATTTTCACATTTACCCGGATTTTTTTCAAACGGTCAAGAATATTCAGAATATCATCATTACTGAACTCATCGGTTGTAAAAATAATTTCAGTGGCTCTATGAATTCGGATAATTTCACCCAGATCATCCACAACACCCAGGAAGGGAAATCCCAGGTTTTGTCTCAGGGCATATTTTTTATCCACAAAACCAAGTACTTCAAAGCCGTGTTCGATATGGCTCTGAAGTTTCTTTGCAATCCGCTCACCCTCTTCACCGGTTCCGGCAATGATCGTGCGCCTGGATAATAGCGCCCGGGATAACGGTGATTTCGGTGAAATAACCCGGCGTCGCTGCAAAAACAGGAGAAATATACGCCAGCCGGGTAAAAAGAGCATAACCATCAGGAAGCTCCAGATCAGCAAATGCGGAGAATATATAAATCCCTTAAAAATCAAATAAAAGATCATAGAAGCAAAAAAACTCAAAACTGCCGCAATAGCGGCCCTTGAATAGGACAAATCGCGACGCTCATACAAACCAATCGTATAGCCAATTCCAAGCCAGAGCAATAGATAGAAAACAAGCATGGAAAAAACCATCGAATAGTCCTGAATGGGATAGGGTTGCAGATAATGAGCCAGTAATATAGCAAAGATCACTGCCAGACCGTCAACGAAAAGGGTCACATGTCTCCTGAAAAAGCTACCGATCAGGGAAACGATTCCGCGAAATAAAATCCCCATTCTCAGAAAAAGATCGAAAATGACCGAATAACTTTTACTGAAATGTTTCTTGACAAAAATATCCATCGCCTTATAAAAGATGATGAAATTATCAAAACTGGCCAGTTTGGCGCTTTCGCCTTTGTAATGGATAATCTTCGTATCCGGGACATAATATATCTTCCAGCCGGCTTTCTTGATCCGATAGCAGTAGTCAAGATCTTCACCATACATGAAAAAAGTTTCATCAAGCCCCTGGATCTTTTCATACACTTCCCGGCGAAACATCAGAAAGGAGCCGCTTATGGCGTCAACTTCAATCAGTTTATCCGGATCTTCGTATGTCAGGTTATATTTCCCAAAGAGTTTGACTTTGGGGAACAGACGGCTCAATCCTAATAGCTTTGGTAATGCAATCAGCGGTGTTGGAAAACTTCTCCGACAGGCTAATTGCAGAGAGCCATCGGCATTCAGAATCTTACATCCCGCAGCGCCGGCATCGGGCACCCGCTCAAAAAAGTCGATTAAAGTGCTTACGGTGTCTTCCTGAATCATGGTATCGGGATTTAATAACAGCAGATACTCTCCTCCGGACTCCTTCAAACCCTGATTACAGGCGGCTGCGAATCCCTGATTCTCATCGTTTTCAATCAGCCTGATTTCCGGAAATTTATATTTAATGATTTCAGTGGTACCGTCGACCGAATTATTGTCAACGACAATGATCTCGTGATTGATATTGCTCAGAGCATTTTTCAGTGACAGAATGCACTGCTGGAGAAATTCCTTAACATTATAACTGACAATAATGACGGATATTTTCATTACCTCAGTCTACCCAACAAGCTTAATATTTTCAGTTTCCAGACCATAAACACGGCTTCCCACACAATGGCTTTAGACATTTTGGATTGTCCCTCGGTGCGCTCAATAAAAATAATCGATACCTCTTTGATAGAGTACCCTTTCTTAAAAGCTCTGAAATTCATTTCAATCTGAAACGAATAGCCCGACGATTTAACCCGCTCCAGATCTATCGATTCCAGTACTTCCCGTTTGAAACATTTGAATCCGGCGGTGGCATCCTTGACCGGCATCCGGGTTACAATCCTCGTGTACAGATTTGCGCTGTAGCTTAAAAGCAACCGCTTTATCGGCCAGTTGACAACATTGACCCCATCGCTGTAGCGGGACCCGATGGCCAGGTCGGCCCCCTTTTTACAGGCATTAATCAAACGGGGCAAATCATCGGGATTATGGGAAAGATCGGCATCCATCTCAAGAATATACTTATATCCCTTTTCCAGCGCCCAGTGAAATCCTTTGACATACGCCGTCCCCAGTCCCAGTTTTTTCGGACGCTCGATGAGATAAAGATTTTTCCGGCTTTTCTGAAGTTCTTTGATGACATCGGCGGTCTTATCCGGACTGTTATCATCAACAATCAATACATCCAGATCAATATTAAGATTATCAATTTTATCAAGAACAATTTTGATATTGTATTTCTCATTATAGGTGGGAATAATGACAACGGATTCCACTAAGCATTTCCCTTCATTTTGTTGAGTGATTCTATGATGGAATAAAACGGCACTTTCAGTTGCTTTTCTGCCTTCTTACAAGTCAGCCCGGCTTTATAGGGTCGCGGGGCTTTCTGGTTTAATGCCCGGGTCGTTGTTTTTCGTATCAGCATGGGATCCAGGCCGAATACACCGGCAATTTTCAGCGCAAACTCGAAGCGGCTGACATAATCTTTCCCGGCATAATGAAACAAACCGGTAGCATTCAGATCAATGATCCTCTCCATCACTTCAGCCAGACCATAGGTCCAGGTGGGATTCCCAAACTGATCATTCACCACCGAGATGGTTTCAAAACGCTGCAGCTTATCGATAACCCAACGGACAAAGCTGGCCTTTTGCGTTGTCGTATTTCCGAACAGAACATTGGTACGAACAATGGCCCAGGGTATTTCTGATTTCCGGATCAGCTCCTCCCCTTCCAGCTTCGTCCGGCCATAATAATTCACCGCTTTGGTCGGCTGATCCTCATCATAGGGTCCCTGACTGCCATCAAAAACATAATCCGTGGAAATGTGAATCAATTTGGTTTGACTTCCGGACAGGGCTTTAAGAATGTTCCCGACACCGCCGACATTGACCTTCCGGGCCAGTTCCCGGTTAATTTCCGAACCGTCGACGTCGGTATAAGCCGCACAGTTAATAACAATCTCCGGATTAATATTTGCAATAGTGGCAAGCAGGGCTTTTTGGTCGGTAATATCCATGGAGCAGTAATTTACATCGGCATCATATTCGAGTTTTTCCTGGAGATCACAACCGGAAATACTATGTTTGCGAGACAAGAGCCGGGTACATTCTTCGCCGAACATACCGTTCACGCCAATAATTAGTACATTCATCGATTTATATTTTCGATCCCTGTTTATGAAATTCTTCAAGTTTTTCTTTTAAATACGGCTTATTCAGCGCCAGAATCCGGGCGGCATAAACCACCGCATTAATGACCCCGGCTTTGCCGACCGCCATCGTTGCCACGGGAATACCCTTCGGCATCTGTACAATCGAAAGCAGCGCATCCATTCCGTTTAGCGATGATGCATCGAGCGGAACACCGATCACCGGCAGAGTTGTAATCGCCGCAACAACGCCGGGCAGATGAGCGGCCATGCCGGCACAGGCAATGATGACTTCGACACCATCTTCTTCCGCTTTCTTCAGATAATCAAGCAGTTGAGCATGTTGACGATGAGCGGAAAGTACCTGAATATCATGATCCAGATTAAAATATTGAAGATAGGGTTTGGCGGATTCGATAATCTCCAAATCCGATGTACTTCCCACGATGATTGCTATTTTCAAAATAACCTCACAACTTCGAATTAATTTACATGCCCCCGCATCAATAGGCAATTGGTAATTCCGGAATTGCCTGAGATGTATTTGGTTCAGTCTTCCTGTATGACAGAATGAAATGTCGATGCCATAATTTCCATCTGCCGGAGATAATTGACGGTTTTTTCGCCGGGAGAATATACCAGCATATCAATGACATAGGTACGATTGCTCGGCTCATCATAAAACGCATACGTGGTAAACGGGC
>QNCV01000248.1 GCA_003645845.1 Fidelibacterota bacterium
AACTGCCTTCTTTTCCGGTAATTCCCTGAACAATCACGCGCGTTTTTTCATTAATGATAATACTCATTGATTCACCCCACTTTCTGCAGCGGAAACAACCGTTTTTGCGGCCTCTTCCAGAGTTTCAGCAACTTCAAATTTCAGAGGTGATTCTGCCAATATATTGCGAGCTTCTATGGCATTGGTACCCTCAAGCCGAACAACAATCGGCACATCAATATCCGATGTTTTCAGTGCGTCAATAATCCCCTGGGCAACCCGGTCACAGCGAACAATACCGCCGAAAATATTGATCAAAACCGCTCTCACATTTTTATCGGTCATAATAATCTTAAATCCTTTTGACACCGTTTCAGGCGATGCAATACCGCCGACATCCAGAAAATTGGCCGGTTCACCGCCGTGCAGCTTGATGATATCCATAGTCGCCATAGCCAGCCCGGCGCCGTTGACCATACAACCGACATTACCATTCAATCGGATATAGTTCAATTTATATTTTGAAGCCTCGACTTCGGTTGGTTCTTCTTCACTGATATCCCGCATTTCACGATATTCCGGATGACGAAACAGGGCGTTGTCATCGAAATTAATCTTTGCATCGAGAGCTATCAGATCGCCATTTTTTGTCAGAACCAAAGGATTAACTTCAACCATGGAGGCATCGGTGCGGCGAAAAACATTATAGAGTGAGCGCAGAAAAACAATCCCTTTTTTCGCTGATTCGCCGGTCAGTTTCAGAGCGGAAACCATCCGGGCATACTGAAAATTCTGCAGGCCAAAGCCCGGAAGAGCGTCTTCTCTGAATATTTTTTCGGGAGTCGCCGCCGCCACCTCCTCTATTTCCATTCCGCCCTCCGTTGACGCCATCATCACCGGACGGGCGGTTTGGCGATCAATTACAATTCCCACGTACAACTCACGATCAATCTCAATCCCCTCCTCAATCAGCAGTCGCTTTACAACCTTTCCTTCCGGACCGGTCTGTTTCGTTACCAGCGGACTACCCAGAATCTTATCAATCGCTGCAGCGGCTTCATCGATATTTTCAACAATTATTACTCCGCCGCCTTTTCCCCGTCCACCTGCATGGATCTGAGCCTTGACCACACAGGGAAATCCCATCAATGTGCATGCGTCCAACGCTTCCTTCCTGCTGAATGCCGGAATTCCGCGGGGCACATTGACACCGAAACGATTCAGGATTTCCTTCGCCTGATACTCATGAATCTTCATTCGACAACTCCGTTTTTACATACCAAAATGTAGTATTTAAATATCTTTTATGTTAATCCACATGATATTTTTCAATCCCCTGGACATGAACAATTTGGCCGAAATAGACTGTATGGTAGTTTTTCTCAGGATACTTATCCTCGATTTTCGGATCGAGAAATTGTTCCGGTTTAAATTGCGACCGATAGATCTTCCGACATTCAATAATCAGCTCGGCTTCATCATAGGATGGTGACGCGACTTTTTTCGAAGAAATGGGAGTCAGCGCTGTTTTTGACAGTTTATCCCCATCCCGTCCGGAAAGTGACCCTAACAGAGAAAGGTCTTTCTGGTACTTTTTGAGAAAAGCTGCAACAGTAAAATCGGGATATTTTTCCATAAATAGATGGGTATATCGGGTCGGTCTTACAACCACCTGTACAAATGGCCTGGACCACATAGTACCGATACTCCCCCAGCCAACAGTCATACAGTTGAATTCATTATTTTTAAAATCACCACAGGAAAGTAAAAGCCACTGATCATTCCACAAAAAATGAATTCTGGCAGTTAAATTTTCAGGTTTAATCGTAATCCTGTTCATTCATTTTTCCTTTTGCCATAAATATTTTTAAGAAGAAAATAAAATAGTATTGTGCCGAAAATGCTGATACCGGAGGAAACAAAAAATATGAATTTCAATCCGAACATATCCATAATTAATCCGGACAGTAACGGAGCGGTTATCATTCCGATGCTTTGTGCTGTGTTGAAAATTCCGACCGTCGCTCCCATGCTGCCGATCTGTTTGCCGATTTTAACATTCAGAGCCGTTGCAGCCGGCATGGACCAGGCACTCGCCAAACCGATTACTGCTCCAAGAATCATCAAAGTATAAAATTCTTTGCACAAGGGTATCAGTCCCAGCGCCAGAGAAACGGCAATCGAACCGGTAATCATCATCATGTACTTATTCAACCGATCGGCCAGTATTCCGAAGCGTCGCTGGAGAACGGCCGTCAGTAAAACATTTACAGAAACCAATAGTCCGATATGAATACTGTTCAGATTCAGTTGCGCCGCAACTATAGGTAAAAATGCCATCAATCCGCCCCGGGCCAGGGCATTCAAAGACCTGTAAATAAAAAGAGCTTTGACAACCCGGTTGGATAATATTTTTCCGAAACGAATCTTCTTTCGATCGGAATGATGAACGGCTTGCCTTACATCGGGCAGAAAAAACAGGTTAATAAAAAACGACAGAGTGCACAACGCCGCCATGACATAAAACACGGCATTGATTCCGAAACTTTCATTTATCAATCCTCCTAAAAGAGGACCGGAAGCCATTCCCAGAAACAGGGAAATATTATAGGTTCCCATGGATTTCCCTTCGGACCCGTCTTCCGACGTTTCTCCGACATAGGCCATCGCAATAGGTAATACCATTGCGGAAAAAACGCCGTGCAGCACCCGAACCCCCACCAGTTCATAGACACTCTGCGCCAAGGTATATAAAATGGAAATAACGGCGCTGAAGAACAATCCGATGACAATATATTTCTTCCTCCCGGAATGATCCGAAAGTTTTCCGACAATCGGCATAAAAATAAACCGGGAAAAGGAAAACCCGGAAAAAATCAATCCCAGCCATATACCGGTTGCGCCCATGTTCTGCGCATAAATCGGCATTAACGGAGAAATAATACCGAGTCCCAACATCACCGCAAATGTCGAAATAAACAGAATTTTCAGAATACGGTCAGCCATCAAATTTCGAAACTAATTTCTAAAATCATCACAATACCGGGCTATAACTTATTTCCAATTGATGACTTTTACAATTTTCCCGTTTGTTTTAACCTGAAATGCATGATCGATATCAGTACGGTGAATCTTTGCCCCAATTGTTTGATACCGACTGACGGTGCTTCCTGCAGGATGATGAAATTTGTTATTTTTACCAACTGATATCAACGCATATTCGGGCTCGATGAGACTGACATAGGGTAAAATAGAGGATGTATTACTTCCATGATGCGGAACTTTGATTACGGTTGATCTCAGAAAATCACCCCAGTTCACTAAAAACTCTTCCGACTCCTCTTCGGCATCTCCCGTGAATAAAAAACTGTTTTCCCCATAGGTCAACTTGCAGACCAATGATCCGTTATTATAGTTCTGATGGTGTTTCTCCAGAAACTTCCGGGAAGGATGCAGAAAACAGAGTTTCAAATTGTCCGAAATAAAAACCATATCCCCGGCAAAGGGTGTCAGAACCGGAATGTTCAGTGAATCGGCCAGATGGTGAATCTCATAATAGTTTCTTGATTTTGCCTGAATGGCGCTTTCCCAGATTTGACCAACCTCGAAGTTTCTCAGAATTGTCGGCGCGCCGCCAATATGATCACTATGTGGATGGCTCAGCATCAACACATCGATATGCTTAACACCTTTTCGTTTAAGAAAAGGCTCCACCACCAGTTTGCCATAATCCCTACGAAACGTACGGTCACCGGTATCAATTAAAATCGTCTGCCTGTTGGGTAATTGAATCCACGCCGCATCGCCCTGTGATACATCCAGAAAAGTGATTTCCAGAGAGGGCGGGATGAAAATCCCGCGCCAAACAAGGATGTTCCCCAAAATCAACCCGCTTATAACGAGGACTTTCCTGACCTTCGCTTTTTCACAATTAATTAAAAGAAAAATAAAGATATAGATCACAACAACACCAATAACCGAAATCCGGGCGACAGGGATATAGGCACCCGGAACTGAGGAAAATATTTGAACGATTGTCCGGAGCAATTTTATCAGAAGCATCTCGATTTCACCGTAAGCAATATTGACAATCGCAAACACCGATCCGATGATTACCTGGGCAAAACCCAACGCCCCGATCAAACCAATCAGCGGAATAATCAACAGATTCGAAATCATAGAAATGATCGGTATCCGGTTGAAATAATAAATTGTTATGGGAATGGTGCCCACAAGCGCTGCCAGGGATACCAGAAACATCTGGACAACATATCTAACCGCATTTTTTGAGAAAAGTACTTCCTTCAATCCTACCGGCAGCAGTTTTTCAAATCGTTTGTAAATATAGACAATGGAAAAAACCGCGGTAAATGACAGTTGAAAGCCCATATCAAAAAGTTGAAGCGGATCTATCAATGTCTGAATCAAGGCCGCTGCCGCTAATGAATTGTAAATATTGACCTGTCGCTCCCAGCCCTTTGCAATCAGGACCATGGAAGCCA
>QNCV01000249.1 GCA_003645845.1 Fidelibacterota bacterium
CGGAGGAAACTGTGAAGAAAATTATAATGATTACTTTCGGTTTGTTGCTTGTGCTTTCTTCGGCAAATCTCTTTGCTCAGCAGGGAATGAAGATCGGCTATGTAAATTCCGATCGCATTCTGCAGGAATTTGAAGAGGCAAAGGAAGCTCAGCGTAAACTTGACGTGGAAGCAAAGAAGCTGGAAGACGAATATCGTGGTCTATTGGCAAAACTTGACAGCTTAAACAAAGATTATGAACGCCAGAAAATGATTATGAGCGAAACTCGTCGTCAGGCCAAGGAAAATGAGATTGCTCAGCTGCAGCAAACCATCCAGAGTTACCAGGTCGATAAAATGGGGCCTCAGGGAGAAATATACCAGAAACAGGCCGAACTGGTAGGTCCTGTCCTCGAAAAAATCAAAGCGGTCATTGAAAAAGTGGGCAAAGAAAACAAATACGATTTTATCTTTGACACCGTTGCCGGTAATATTCTGTACGCCGAACCGGTTTATGACCTGACAGACAAGGTCCTTTACGAACTCAAAAGAAGCAATTAAATGAGATTTACGCTCGCTCAAATTGCCCAAATTATCAACGGAAGGGTTGAGGGAAATCCCGAAACGATAATCAATGATCTGGCTGAAATTCAGCATGCTCAGGAAGGTGATTTGACCTTTTTGGCCAATCCGAAATATGCAAAGTTTGTTTCCACTACCAATGCCTCGGCAGTATTAGTGGCAAAAGACTTCAGCGATAAATTCAAAAATATTATCCGGGTGGATGATCCCTATTTTGCCTTTTCTCAATTAATTCCAAAATTCCGGCCGCCGATTGCAAAACCGGAACCGGGAACAGACCCCTCTGCGAAAATAGCCGATTCCGCATCCGTCGGAAAAGACTGTTACATCGGGCCGAATCTTATCATCGAAGATAATTCCATCATTGGGGATAATGTTATCCTGCTTGGAAACAGTTATATCGGACAAAATTCGATAATTGGCGATAATAGTTTTATTTTTCCCAATGTGAGTATTTATCACCGATGCAAAATCGGGAAAAATGCCCGGATTCATTCGGGCACGGTGATTGGCAGCGACGGATATGGATTTGTCCGGACAGAAACCGGAATATCCAAAATTCCCCAGGAAGGCGGAGTTGAAATCGGCGACGATGTTGAAATCGGTGCGAATTGTGCTATCGATCGGGGAACCTTGGGAAATACGACTATCGGCAAGGGAACCAAACTGGATAATTTCATCCAGATTGCCCATAACGTAAAACTTGGTGAGTACTGTTTTATGGCTGCCATGAGCGGAATTGCCGGCAGCACAAAAGTTGGCAATTACGTAACAATCGCCGCCCAGGTCGGGGTTGCCGGACATTTAACCATCGGAGACGGTGTGATTATTGCCGCCCAATCGGGGGTCACAAAAGACACCGCATCAAACGTCATTCTTTTCGGGTCTCCCGCTCAGGAGCAGCACAAAGCCCGTCGCGAAATCGCCCACATTCGGTCAATTCCCGACCTGAAAGAACGTGTTCACAAATTGGAAACGGAATTGAAATCATTACAGAATCAAAGGAAATAGCATGGCCAGAAACCAGCGAACGATAAAGGAAGAGGTGTCCGTATCAGGTATTGGACTCCACACCGGCGTCAAAAGCACCATTACATTTAAACCGGCGCCGGAAAACAACGGAATCCGCTTTGTCCGTTCGGATGTAAAAAGTTCTCCTCACATCATTGCCGATATCAATCATGTTGTAGATATTGCCCGGGGTACCACAATTGCACAGAACGGCGTTCAGATTCATACAGTGGAGCATGTTCTGGCCGCTGTTGCCGGGCTCGAAATTGATAATGTTTTTATTGAAGTCAATAACATCGAACCGCCCGTCTGCGACGGTAGCGCCATTGAATTCGTAAAAGCGTTGAAAAAAGCGGAAATTGTGGAACAGGATGCTCCCCAGGACGTTCTGGTTATTGAAAAAATTATCCAGTACACAGATCCAAAAAACGGTGTCGATGTTCATGTTCTCCCGGCGGACACTTTTCGGATCACTTTTATGATTGATTACCCGATTCCGGCGATTGGAACCCAGTATTCGGCAATGTATTCACTTTCGGAAGAATTCGAAACCGATTATGCCGCCGCCCGGACCTTTTGCACACTGAGTGAAGTTGAACACCTGAAAAACATGGGCCTGATTAAGGGCGGCAATGTTAACAACGCCGTTGTTTTCATTGATCGGGATATCGATAAAGATGAAATCGACCGCCTGAAAAATATGTTCAACATTGAAAGTGATATTGTTCTCGGTCAACGCGGAACTTTAAACGGTGTGGAATTACGTTACTATAATGAAGCGGTTCGTCATAAAATTCTCGATCTGATTGGTGATTTTGCCTTGCTGGGAGTTCCAATTCAGGGACATGTCATTGCCGCACGGAGTGGGCACGGACACAACGTGAATCTGGTTAAGAAAATCCGCAAAGAATATGAAAAAATTCTGATCAGAGATAAATTCCAGAAACGGAGGATATCCGGCGCTCTCTTTGATATTCAAGGTATTGAACGGATTTTACCCCATCGTTATCCCTTTCTGATGGTTGACCGGGTTCTGGACTTGGTTCCTGGTGAAAGTGTCACGGCTATCAAAAATGTAACGATTAATGAGCCTTATTTTACCGGACATTTCCCCCAGCGGAAAGTCATGCCGGGAGTCATGATCATTGAGGCGCTTGCCCAGGCCGGCGGATTACTGCTGTTAAATACTGTAGAGAATCCACAGCAAAAACTGGTTCTCTTTACCGGACTTGATAACGTCCGCTGGCGAAAACAGATTACTCCCGGTGATCAGATACGACTGCATGTAAAAATGATTCAACTCAGGCTGTCTATATGCAAGATGAGAGCGACTGCGTACGTCAATGACGATATTGCCGTGGAAGCTGAAATGATGGCCTCAATAACGGACTATTAATATGGCAAATTCCATTCATCCGACCGCCATTATCGAATCCAATGTGGAAATTGGTGACAATGTAACCATCGGTCCGTATTCATGGATCCGAGAAAATGTCAGTATCGGCGACGGTACTGAAATCGGTTCCCACGTTGTACTCAGTCCGGGTAGTCACATTGGAGAAGATTGTAAAATCCTCCATCACGCCGTATTGGGTGAAATTCCCCAGGATCTGAAGTTCGGCGGTGAGGTCACCTCCATCGAGGTCGGAGATCGCACTGTCATTCGCGAATTTGTTACTATCAATCGTGGTACTAAGGCACACTGGAAAACAGTTGTCGGAACGGACTGTTTGATAATGGCCTACGTTCATTTAGCGCATGATTGTATTGTCGGAAATAATGTGGTTATCGCGAATGCCTGTAATATTGCCGGACATGTTGAAATCCAGAATTGGGCGATTTTAGGCGGAATGGTTGGTATTCATCAGTTCACAAAAGTCGGTCAGCACAGTCTCGTCGGCGGGCATTACCGGGTCTCTAAAGATATTCCTCCGTTTATCATTGCGGCCGGAGAACCCCTGCGTTTTGAAGGATTGAATATTATCGGTTTGCGGCGACGCGGGTTTAATAAAGATACCATTAATACTCTGAAAAAGGCCTACTCATATATCTTTTCCACCAAGTATAATGTTTCCGACGCAGTCAAAAAAATAAAAGAAGAAATCGAAGTAAGCCCTGAGATACAGGCACTGCTTGAATTTATTGATTCCAGTGACCGCGGAATTATTCGCTGAATTCTTCGTAACGTGAAAATCAATCAAATCAAACACTGTTTCGTTATTCTGTGGTCAGTTGTTTGCAGCAACACTGTCTTTGCCATAACTCTTGATCTGACCGGTATAAATTCCTCCGATGTCAAGTCACACCTGAAACCGGTCACGGAAATTATAACCGCAGGACAAACACCTCCCATACTCTTTCTCAACTATCATACCGGTCCATATATGGGAACTGTGATATCATTTTATTCTTTGGCTATGACGGATTTCAAATCAGTCAATTCCGGTTATCCCACATTGTGGTTCGCTTTATCTGTCTCGCCCAATCTGACGATTGGCGCAAATATTGCCGGGGTATCTTGGCTCGATGATAATATTCAGACCATCGGACCATTCATCAGCACCATGTGGGGTACACCACAAAAGTCGGTTAACTCCACCGTTCATTTTCACAATCTGAAAGGTCCCGACGATTTTCACCTGACCGATGTAGCCTTCGATATATCCAGAATCATCACCACTAACACCTGGACCTACGGCTATGGTCTGACGGCACACTACCTGAACACGAAAATTCATGTAACTGATAATCCGGATTCGTCTCAAAATTATAATTCGACGATAAATATTAATAATATCTTCTTACGTTTTGGAATCTATCGTCGAATCGGAAATAGTTTTGACATTGGCAGTGAGTTTTTTCTTAATTCCGGGAATATGATCGGCAATCTAA
>QNCV01000250.1 GCA_003645845.1 Fidelibacterota bacterium
AATGACAGAATTCCCATATTGTTGTTTCATGGATGAGTTCCTTTGAATTTCCAGATACAAAATACTAGTTTTAAAGGACCATGTCATAGATAAAGAACAGTATAATATATACCTCTTCCCACATTAAGCATTTTAATAAAACATTATAGCATTTTGTTAAATAAGTTGCCCATACTTTTCTATTAATATCTTAAAAAATATAGAATGCTATTTTTGGGCAAAATCTTTAAGGATAAGCTCTGCTATCGAATTATAGAGATGTCTATCTCCACCTAGCTCTATTGCATATTTATAACCGTTAATTTCAAAACCGCGTCTATAGATGTCATCATTATATGCCCTTAAAATTGCCTGCCTTAAGGATAATGGGTCTTCAGGAGGAACTACTATTGCCTTATCATAACCCAGCACATCAATTACTCCCGGTAGATCGGAAAGTATCGTACATTTTTTCAAAGCCATGGACATTAAGTATACGCTAATTCCTGCCGCTGCAATAGTATCTTTTAGTAAAGGTATTACGACCAATTTTGAGGCCGCAATATATTTAATAAACGTTTTTTGATTGCCATCGTGACGAATGATTTCAATATTTGCTGGTAGTTTGTCTTCATTAAGGAATGTGCCGTGCTGTTGAATAATACTATTAGACTGGGTGACAATTTTGGCATGAAAATCTAAATTACGCATTGCTTCTATTAGTGTAGAAAAATCTCTTAATGATCTACCTCCACAAAATATATATCCTTGATCTGTTATTGTGGTTTCCTTTATTAACTCATATGAATTAACTTTGAAAGGCACAAATTTAAATTTATCTTTCTCTATCTTGAAATATTTTTCATAACCTGATGTATTTTTAAAGAACTCAATGAACAAATATACCCTTTTAAATAGAATTATTCGGATAATTTGAAATATTTTATCCTTAAAACTTGTTGGCGCCCTCAAAACAATATCCATGGAAATTAATTTGCATGGATTGATTGGGCATATCAATTTTAAAAAAGCCAGTACAATTACATCATAAGCAACACAATTCAATAAAATATAATCATATCTAAAAGATATTAAAAATATTTTCAAGATGGAAATTAAATTTGAATGATTGTTTGAATATTTGTAAAGATCAAATTTGTAATCATTTATACAAATGTTATCAAGTTCATAGATATTTGAAATAATCTTTATTTTCATACTTTTTAAATCCTATTATATATACATTTATTTATATAAAATATGTATTAATTAATTTTATATATGTTTGTTCTTATTAATGATTATTCATTTGTTATTTTCTTGATAATTTTCCCTGAGTGCAGCTTTAATCAATCTAATTATATTATCAATATCAACATTATTAATACCGTGATGAATCGGAAGCGTTACCAGTGTTTCCGAAATTCTTTTCGCTATCGGGCAATCCTCGATTTTTTTTGCCAGATATGGTTCGAGGGCTCTTATCGAGCCGACTGTTCCCGGATACATGGCTGAAATTCCCCGGTTATGGCCCTTTTTTATAATTATTCGGCGTTTTTTCCAATCGGTTAACAGGATTGGCATACGAATAAATGCCGGCTGTGCTTCAGAGGGATATTTCGGCATATTTATATTAGGAGTATTTTTCAACATGTCCTGGTATAAGGCCGCATTACTATTTCGGACGGCAATAATATCCTCCATATTTTTCAACATCGATTCTCCGCGAGCGGCCAGGCTGTCGGCCATCCGCGAGACCGGGAAATCCGGATCAAAAACGGTTTCTCCTATTTTAAGAAAGGGGAGAGAGTCCGGGATCCAGTACAATCGACGGTTGAAAAGGGTTTTATATGCGCTAAGTTGCAATATGGCCGAAATGTCGCCTGCGCCGGGTTTAGGGAATTCATCCCTGAATATCATGCCGGCCGCCTGGGCCAGCTCCTCATTTCTTATTACGGCGGCTCCTCCATGGAGGGTGGTGATTGTCTTACCTCGCCCGAAACTAAAAACTCCCGCATCTCCAAATGATCCCAGCAGGCGCCCGCCGAGTCTTGCTCCCAATCCCTGGGCCGAGTCATCTATTAGAAAAATATTTCTTTTTTGACAGATTTTTTCAACTTTATCGATTGCTCCCGGAATGCCGAACAGGTGGGCATGGACAACCGCCAGAGTATTTTCGCCGATGGCCGTATCGACGGCATCCGGTGACAGGCCGAAATTATCCGGGTCAATGTCAACGGGCCTCGCTTTCAATCCGGCCTTTACAATGGCGGAAGGAACGGACCAGCAGGTGTAATCAGGAATTATGACCTCATGCCTTTCGGGCCGAAGTTTTTGAGTTGCTTTCAGGATAAGATAAAGAGCCGATCTTCCCGAATTAGTGAGATATGTCTTGCCCCCGAACAAACCCGAGAGAGATGATTCAAAACTGCTGGAGCCTGTTTTTTCGGGATTGAACACAAAACTCCACTTGTAGGGTATCCCGGCTGGTGGTATCGTTTTAAACATCAAACCTCAGGGAATTTTGGTTACAATGCGGGGACCCAGGAAATTTGTCAGCATCAGGGGCAATCTACGCCAGACCGCAATGGCGGTTTTAAATTTCGGATTATTGGGATTAAGTTCCGGCAGATTATCGATGCTGTAAAGATGATATTGCCAGATCTGTTTCTCGGGATCCTTTACCCATTGCTTTTTAAAATGATATGTTCCCGATCCAAGAGAGCTCCTGCCAAAATCAAAAGTCCTGGAACCGCGTTCTATACAATATTTTATTATTGCCCAATAGAGGAGATTGTTGGGGCAAAGATTTATATATTTCCTGTAAGCGGAGGCAGAGGGTACCCCCGAGTAATTCCTGTAATGGATAATTAATCCCGCCGCAATCGGATTGTTATCGAGTTTTACCAGAGCTATATTTGCATCTCTGCCGAAACGGCGAAATATTTCCGTGAATAAGGATTTTGGCCAAACCGGGGTACCCAGATCGCGCATATTGTATGAAAAAATCCGATAGAAGTTGTTGATTAATTCCGCGCCTCCCACTTCGGCTGTAAGTCCCAATTTAACGGCCTTGCGCACCTGATTACGCGCTTTGGCATTAAATGATTTCCAAACCGCTTCTTCACCTTTGGTCAGATCCAGGAAGAAAGAAAATTTATCGGTCTTTTCTACCAGGCCCTCGAGTCTGTCGCGGATCGCCCGCATCTCAAAAAATCGGCAGTTCTTTTCTCGGGCCAGGGAGGAGGCTTTATCGACAAGCAGAGACGAAATCCTCGGATTGTCGGTCAACGGTCCGCCGTAATCAAGCCAGGGAAGAGATACAAGAAATTTGCCGAACAACATACTTTTCATAAAAACTGTCGGCAAGACACCGACTATTCGCCCGTCGGTTTCGGCAAGGAAATAATATGGTACGACCCCGAAGGATTCTCTTAAAATGTCCCGCCATTGCCATCGATGGCCGTAGGTATGACCGGACGATGAATCGACATAATCATTCCATGCGGCGGCATCATCTGATGATGCAAATCGGGTCTTTACCTCGTTGGCTTTTTGTCCTGTTTTCATCACTTTTATTTACGCGGTCAAGTCCCCTGATTGACGGGCATATATTCCGTTTTTTCCTGAAGGCGGGCATTTATATTCTCAAGGCTAAATGTAGATGCAACTAAAAAGTAATACATATAATTAAATGCCTGCGTCAGGAAGAAGGCGCAGATTCCAAATCCGATTAAACTTGCTATAATAATATTTTTTGTTTCCAGAATTTTCACGCCGGCCTGGGTTTGAAGCGGGGGATTGAGATTTTTTAATCGGATTAAACAGAAGAAGTATAAATATAAAAATGCGGCTAATCCGATCAATCCGGTTTCTCCGCCTACCTGGATGAGAGTATTGTGAGGGGCGGTCCATCTGCCCTGTCCTCCTCCGGGTTGATATGCAGTTCCGTAGGCCATTCCAAAACAGCCGGCTCCCACTCCATTAAGGGGGCGGGTAGCCATCATTTTCAATCCGGCCTTCCATGCATTAATTCTACCCATTGCCGAAGCATCCTCTTCATAGTGGCTGATAGACGAATAGCGCTCATTCAGATCCGACGGTACGAAAATGAAAAATAGTATTGCAATCAAAATCAACATCATAATTCCGGGGATTTTGCTTCGACCGGTAAAAATATAAATTGATAAAATTGCTATTAACCCGAGCAAGCCACCTCGTGATCCGGTTGTAACAATACCGGCTATCAATAGGAGAATAATTCCCCAATGCAGAGCGTTCCTAATTAAGCCCGGCTTCCACCCCAGTTTTAGAAAGCCTGCCAGCGGCATACCTACAACAAGTATCAGCGCCAGATCATTGGCATCCCCGAATGTTCCTGAGCCAATGATTGATGCCGCCCGCGTTTCAGATCCTATAGAATATGCATATATTGTGGACAGGCAAAGAATAATGA
>QNCV01000251.1 GCA_003645845.1 Fidelibacterota bacterium
AAATATCTATTCATTCTTTGTCCAGGATTTTGATAATACTGCCCATACGGGCGCAGCCTGGAACGGTATAATGGTTTATTCTTCCGATCATAATAAATATGCTGTCGGTGACAAAGTAGAGTTTGTCGCTGGCGTAAAAGAATATTACGGTTTGACCGAAGTTATTGATGTTGTTTCATCGCAGAAAGTCGGAACCGGTACTGTAACAGAAGAAGTTGTTACTTCTGCCGATATTGCTGCCGATTCAGCAAGCTCAGAACCTTTTGAAGGAGCCCTTATCAAAATCAATGATGTAACGGTTACCGAAATATTGACCTATGGAGACTTTGAGGTGACAGATGCAGAGGGTTATACGGTTCAGATCGGCGGTTCGGATGCCTATTCTTATGAGCCGGTTGTAGGTGATCACATTGATTTTATTACCGGGAACCTGACATATTCTTATGGAAAGTATGAGGTATTGCCGAGAAGCGATGCTGATTTTGGAGCAATTGTATCCGTGGTGGATGATGAACAGACTGTGCCGGTGACTTACAAACTGGAACAGAATTATCCGAATCCCTTTAACCCGACGACTACGATTCAGTACGGAATAGCTAAAGAAGGTCTTGTAAAATTGACCATTTACAACATCTTGGGACAGGAAGTTAAGACACTGGTGAATACCAGCCAGAATGCCGGAGTTTACAAAATCCAATGGAATGGATTGGATAATCAGAATCGGATGGTTGCGAACGGAATCTATATTTACCGAATTGTTTCTAATGATTTCGTAAAATCAAAGAAAATGGTATTTTTGAAATAGGAACATAACCATTAATAGGATTAATTAGTTCGGAATTGTTGGAGTAAATGGAGTTGAGGAGTTTTGGAAAAAGGATTGGTGACGTAGAATGGATTCACATAAAAAAATTGGTGAAGTCTATGAAATCATGTAATCTTTATCCCAACACTCCGAAACTCCGTTACTCCAATCTGTTTCGAATCCGATTTGGCAGGTAGAAGTTGAGAAAATATCTAATCGTAATTGCATTAATTGTGGGTGGCCTTACTTCGGGGATATTTTATCTGTCCTGTGAAAAAGGGATTATTTCGGAACCCTATCCGAATCAATTACCTGATACGAAACTATTTATTCAGCCTGATACCTGTGGTTTTGATACAACCAGCAGTACTCAATATCTTAATTGGTGGGGAGTTGATCCTGACGGTGAAGTGATAGGATATTTCTATCAGTGGAGTTTTTTTGAAGAAGAAAATCCGGATTCCTTTATCTGGACAACTTCCGAATCCGATACCTTTCATGTTCCTATTCGGAAGGATGTCGATTATTTCTGGTTCAAAGTAAAAGCCGTTGATAATTCAGCCAAATGGGATTACCCGGAACCGACAATATCTGAAACAGATGATGAGTATTTTTCTGATACCGGTTCCGAATACCGAGTATATGATAGTCTGGATGTAATTTTATATGAAGGAGAAATTCCCGGGATACAGACCCAATATGGTGATTTACTTACAACATTGCGAGGTGATAAATTTTACAGCTTACCGCCGACGGATACCACCGGAGCCGTTGATCCGACACCCGCTTATGCAGTATTTCCAATAAAAAATTCGCCGCCAAGCGTCAGTTTTGTATATGGCAGCAATCCGTCTGATACAACAGCTGTAAAAACCTTTACAATCAGGAGTTTCTTCTGGATTGGAACCGATCCCGATGGCAATGAGTCCATCACAAATTTTTTCTATGCTCTTTTTCCCAAAGACGCTCCGCCTCCTTCTGATATTGATGATTTTGCCAACGGATACATAAACGGCGTTCTGGAAAGTGCAATAAGATCTGTGACACTTCGTGATATACCTGGCGGAGAATGGGTTTTTTACCTCGCTGCCAGGGATATAGCCGGACAGGCAAGTGAAATCATTCGATATCCCAAAGAAGAAGGAACATGGACTGTAGTAGAACCGGTGTTAAACGGCACACTATTTATTGATGACTATGCTAATATAACCGATGGAGATGAATTATATCCGGCATGTCTTGATTCACTTCTTGGTCCTGGCAATTATTCGAATTGGAATATCGAAGAAAGGATACCCTATTCCAAGATCGATATTAAAGAGACACTCGACTTGTTCAACTATATTATCTACTACGCCGATGGATATTCTCAACTCTCAAAATTGTCAAATGAAATATTAAACTATGTAATGGCGGAAAATGAAGATAATCATATTTTAATAAGTTCAATAAACGCTACCGATAGCGATGATTCCCTGTATGCTTTTTTATCATCGGATGCGATTGACCTTGTGAAAAGGAGTTATCCATTCAAAACTTCCGGTGATTATCGCATCAATCCGGGGCAGATCATTTACAGTCGTGATTCGAATTATGTTGATTTAAAGGTTACTCCGGGGAGAATTATTTCAAATCCTGTTGGGCTGGTTCTGGGCGCCGATGCCGATACGCTTTACCAGCTACCCTTATCCAACAGGGAAGAATGGGAAGGGGAACCGGTAATCGGCCTAAAATATCCGCATGATGCTCCGGCTAAATTAATTTTCCTGTCCTTTACGCTCCATAATGCCAACGGAAAGGGCAATGTCATAGAAGTATTGCGGGAATTTCTGGAAAGATGAAATTGACACAACGAAAATATTACCACGCTTTTATATTCGTGATATTACCGCTGTTACTCGCTTTTACCAGTTCGAGTGTCTTTGCTCAAACGGGAAGTATCAGGGGACGTGTTATTGACAAGGAGAACAATGAAGCGGTAATTGGCGCAAATGTAATTATTAAAGGCACATACAAGGGAGCGGCCACCGATATAAATGGAAATTATTATATCCCCGGGCTAGCTCCGGGAGATTATGATGTTGAAGTTAGTTCCATTGGTTACAAGATAAGTTTACACACTGGTGTAAAAGTCGAAAGCAATTCCGTTACCAATCTGGATATTGAGTTGGAAACAACTGTTCTGGCTTTTGGTCAGGAAGTGGTTGTTGTCGGAAAAAAGCCTCTGTTTCAGCCGGATTTGACAAGTTCCTTACAACGAATTAATAGCGATGAGATAAAAGGTAAAATCGCCAACAATATAGATGATTTATTGGAACATCAGGCGGGAATAGTAAAAGTTGATAATGAAATCCATATTCGCGGCGGTAGAGCCGATGAAAATCTGTATATCATTGACCGTGTTGCGACCAAAGATCCTCTGACGGGGAGAAGCTATGGCGTTTTTCTAAGTGTTGATGCAATTGATGAGCTCGAAGTGATTACAGGTGGATTTAATGCAGAGTACGGACAGGCGATGTCCGGTATTATTGAAGTTAAGACCAAAGAGGGGGGACAGGAATATCACGGAAGTGTTTCTGTTAAATCCGACCACATTGGAATGGAGAAAATCAGAAACTTCAATACAGATGCGGTTGAAATATCTTTAGGAGGTCCTGAACCCTTTATCAGTAAAATATTTCCTGCGTTGGGAATCAAGATTCCCGGATCATTGACGTTTTTTACAAACGGTTATATGTTTCTTTCCGATACATATCTTCCACATGCGTCAAAATTAATACCCTCTGTAAGGAAGTATGATCCCTTTGCTAAAAGGCAGGAAAACAATTGGTCGTCTCTCTTTAAACTAACATGGAAATATAAAAACACTAAAATATCAGGCATATACAAACGCTCTCTTCAGATAAATCAGGGGGGCTTTAAATATAGTTATATGAATTGGCTGGATCATTACAATACCATTACCTGGGAAGGAATCCAGACCAATCTGTTGCTTACACATTCGTTTAACACCAGGACATTTTTAGAGGCGGATTTTGGTCGCGTTTTTATAAATAAACATTCCGCCGTCCAGGGTAAATACTTTGACGAATACGAAATCGCCAATGACCTCTATCCAATTCAGTATCTCGTGGATTTCCCCGATGGTGATATTACGGTTTGGAACAGAGACGGATTTTATGATACCGGTGACGCCAGCAACTGGCATGATCACTATTCAGATACATGGACGTTAAAAGCCGAACTGACCAGCCAAATATCTTCAAATAATAGATTAAAAACCGGTTTTACCACAGAGTTTACCGATATGCAGGTAATCGATATTGATGATCCCTGGTTAAAAGGAGCCGGCAATAGTTTCGGCGGTTCCTGGGATATATACCGGGTGAAACCCAGAGCCGGTGATTTTTACATTCAGGATAAAATCGTATATGAAGGAATGATAATAAATGTAGGTTTGCGATATGACTATATGATACTGGGCAGGCTTGCAAGCGACATTATTAACAACATGAATGTTTCGCCCCATCTATCGAAAAAGTTTAGGGAAGATTTCAAAAATAACACCTTTAAGATTTTTAATAGA
>QNCV01000252.1 GCA_003645845.1 Fidelibacterota bacterium
GATTTTTAATTACTTTAAAAAGCCGCTTGTTATGACCAGCGGTAATGTCAGTGAAGAACCGATTGCATATAAAGAAGATGCTGCAGCCGATCGGCTATCGGCGATTGCGGACCTGTTTTTAACCCATAATCGGGAAATTCACATCCGTTGTGATGATTCGGTTGTCCGGGTATTTAACCGGAAAGCCTATCCCATTCGGCGTTCACGCGGCTATGCTCCGGATAAACTGATTGTCGATTGGCAATTCGACCAGCATCTGCTGGCTTGCGGACCGGAGCAGAAAAACACCTTTGCGCTGGCGAAAAACAATGCCGTTTACCTGAGTCACCACATCGGTGATATGGAAAACATTGAGGTGTTGAATTCCTTAATCGATGGCGTCAGTCATTTCCGGAAAATATTTGACATACAGCCGAAAGCCGTGGCCTATGATCTCCATCCAGATTATTTGAGTACCAAGTATGCTCATGAATACTCACAGGAAAAGGGAATAAAAGGAATCGGCATTCAGCACCATCATGCCCACGCAGTATCTTGTATGGTTGACAACAAGATTAACAAGCCGGTGTTGTCTGTTATTTTGGATGGAACTGGATTTGGAAGTGATGAAACAATCTGGGGCGGTGAACTTTTACTGACCGAATATCATCAGTATAAAAGATTGGGACATTTCAGGACTGCTCTTATGCCGGGATCGGCAGCGGCTATTAAAAATCCGTGGCAAATGGGTGTGAGTTACCTCTTTCAGTGCTTCGGGCAAAAGCTGCCCAAACTCTCTTTTTTAAAAGCAATCGATGATGAAAAACGCAAGATTGTCCTGAAAATGCTGGATAAAAAATTCAATTCTCCCGTTACATCCAGCTGTGGCCGGCTTTTCGACGGTGTTGCCGCGATTACAGGGCTCAGAAATACTGTCAATTATGAGGGGCAGGCTGCCGTTGAGTTTGAGCAGTGCATACAAAATACGGATAATTCTCTTTATGAATTCCATTTAAATAGTGAAGCCGGAAAACTGATTTTAGACTGGAAACCAATGATCAGACAATTAGTCAATGATGTAGCTAACGGTATTCCACTGAATAAATTATCCGTAAAATTTCATAACGGTCTTACTAATGGTCTTTTGCTCTGGGTTCGAACCGCCGGAGAGAAAACCGGTATCAGGGATGTTGTTTTAAGTGGTGGAGTGTTTATGAATATCTACCTGTTGTCGCGTCTGAAAAAGTTTCTTGAGAAAAAGGGATTTAATGTTTATACTCATGGCGAAGTTCCTTGTAATGATGGCGGTATTGCGTTAGGGCAAGCGGTTATTGCGGATGCGATTTTGAAAAAGAAAAGAAATTTGGATTGATTTTATGTGTCTTGCTGTTCCAATGAAAGTAACCGAAATAGATGGAATGGAAGCCGTTGCTGAAGTTGGTGGCGCGAAATATCGGATAAATCTGACCATGATGCCCGATATTCAACCGGGTGATTATGTGATTGTCCATGCCGGATTTGCGATTGAAAAACTGGATGAGGCTTCCGCGTTGGAGACCCTGCAGATCTGGCAGGATATTGCCGAATTCGACCAGAATAAACAAAGCAGATAGTATTTTCATCGTGCTCAAATACATTGACGAATTCAGAAATCCCAATCTCGTAAAATCGGTTGTTGTCCGGATTCACGGAGAATTTTCCGGAAAAGCGGTCAAATTCATGGAAGTTTGCGGCGGACATACCGTTACCATCTTCAAGTATGGTATTCAGAAATTATTGCCGGAAAGGGTTTACCTGATCAGTGGCCCCGGTTGTCCGGTTTGTGTTACGGATGTTGCTTTTATCGATAAGGCCATCGCACTGGCTCACAGGAAAAATGTTATCATTACCAGCTTTGGTGATATGATCAGAGTACCCGGTAGTCGAACATCTCTGCAGAGAGAAAAAGGTAACGGCATCGATCTGAGGATTTGTTATTCACCGATGGATGCCCTTACGATTGCGCGCGATAATCCGGGAAAAGAGGTTGTTTTCCTCGGAATTGGCTTTGAAACAACCGCACCAACCGTTGCCGCCGCTATCAAATTGGCGGCTGACAATAATGTCCGGAACTTTTCCGTCCTGTCCGCTCATAAAACTATGCCTCAGGCAATGCAGGCGTTACTGGATTCCGGTGAAATTGATATCCATGGTTTTATCTGTCCGGGACATGTTTCCGCCATTACCGGGATTCACATATATGATTTTATTGCCGAAAAATATAACATTCCCTGCGTTGTTTCAGGTTTTGAACCGCTGGATATGCTGGAATCTATTTTAATGCTGATCCGACAAATCAATTCGGATAATGCCACTGTTGAAAATCAGTATGCCCGCAGTGTTCGCGAGTATGGCAATCAAACCGCTATTGAGATAATGAATGAGGTTTTTGAAGCGGTTGATACGGAGTGGCGGGGAATTGGTACAATACCCGGAAGCGGGTTGGGAATAAGAACGGATTACGCAAACTATGATGCGGAGAGGAAATTTGATATTTCTATTGAATCTGTAAGAGAGTGTCCCGGTTGTATTTGTGGAGATATAATGCGTGGGGTCAAAGTGCCGTGGGATTGCAAACTCTTTGCGAAAGTATGCCATCCCGAAGACCCAAAGGGCTCTTGTATGGTTAGCAACGAAGGAACTTGTGCAACCTGGTATAAATATGCAGCGAAGGAAAACGGATGATTTCGGATAAAAGGATTACACTGGCACATGGCAGTGGCGGATTACAGACGCATAAACTGATTAAAAACCTTTTTCGGAAGTATTTCAGCAATAAATATCTGAATCCTCTTGAAGACAGTGCGCTACTGAAAACAGGAACTGAAAACCTGTTGTTTACCACCGACTCTCACGTTATCAAACCGCTGTTTTATCCGGGTGGCAATATTGGCAAGCTGGCGGTAAGCGGAACGGTCAATGATCTTGCCGTATGCGGGGCCGTACCACAGTGGATTTCCTGCGGGATGATCATAGAGGAGGGCTTTTCCATCGATGACCTGGAGAAGATCGTAATATCCATGAAGCAAACGGCGGAAGATGCTGGTGTTCAGATAGTTACGGGTGATACAAAAGTAGTTGAAAGGGGAAATGCCGATGGTATTTACATCAATACAGCCGGTATCGGAACCCGGATCGAGGGGGTTGATTTAGGTGTCCACAATATTCAACCGGGTGACATGGTTATAATCAATGGTTATATCGGTGATCACGGCACTGCAATTATTACTACACGGGAAAAATTTCCGATCAATATCGATATAAAAAGTGACTGCCGCCCGCTTAATAAAGAGACAATTGCATTATTATCCAAGTTAGATGGTATTCGCATTATGCGTGATCCGACGCGTGGGGGTGTTGCGACGACGTTGAATGAATTCGTCGAAAATCAGGGATATGGTGTCCAAATTATTGAGAAAAACTGTCCCATACGGCCGGTTGTCAGCGGCCTATGTGAACCCCTGGGTTTTGATCCGCTGTATTTGGCCAATGAAGGTAAACTCATCATTGTTGTCGCTTCCGATGAAGCACAGAATGTAATCGAAATTCTAAAATCCTTCCCTGAAAACGATAACCCGTGCATAATTGGGGAAGTGGTCGAGGAGCCGAAAGGTAAAGTTGTGATGGAAACAAGTATTGGAAGTAGCCGAATTCTGGATATGCTTTCCGGTGAAATGTTGCCGAGGATTTGCTAATGCACGAACTTCAGATAGCTCAGAACATCATCACAATTATTAATGAGGAACTGGAAAAAAACAACCGGACCGAAAAGGTCAGAGATGTCGTTTTCGTTGCCGGTCGGATGCGTGCTATTATTCCTGAAACCCTGACATTCAGTTTTGATGTACAGAAAAAGGAGCATAGACAACTCTCCGATGCGAATTTGACGATTCGGGAGGTTGACATTATCATTCAATGCCGTGATTGCGGAGCGCAACATTCAATTGATGAGCCGACATTTCATTGTAAAAAATGTTTATCAACGAATATCGAAATAAAAAGCGGAAACGAATTGTACGTTGATTGTGTTGAATTATTTGATGGGAATGAGGAGAAGGGATGAAAATTCAGATTGTCAGAGATGTTTTAGAGGCCAACGACCAGTTAGCGGATACAATCAGGACGGAAAGTCATAAAAGCGGTTTGAAATTGATCAATATCATGAGCTCACCGGGCTCGGGAAAGACCAGCCTGCTGGAGAAAATCATCCCTGAATTGAAGAAGAAGGGGATTCGGGTTGCCGTTATCGAGGGCGATATTACCACAACGGCGGACGCCGAAAGAATTGCCACCCTGGATATTCCGGTTGCCCAAATCAATACCGAATCCTTCGGTGGCGATTGCCATCTGGGTGCGGAAGTTATTATGC
>QNCV01000253.1 GCA_003645845.1 Fidelibacterota bacterium
GCACCAGTGAAATAGAAGAGAATCGACTTCTCGAACACCGATTGATCTATGGATATTATCCGGAAGTTGTCATCAAAACGGGAGAGGAAAAGGAAACACTTCGGCTTCTCTCGGAAAATTATCTTTATAAAGATATTTTTACTTTGGAAACAATTAAAAAACCGGCAATTCTCGAAAAATTAATTCAAGCCCTGTCGCTTCGGTTAGGTAACGAAGTTTCTTATCATGAAATCGGGCAATTAATCGGCATCGATAATCAAACCGTAGAAAAATACATAGGCCTGCTCGAAAAAGCCTTTATCATTTTCCGCCTTTCATCATTGAGTCGCAATGTTCGCAATGAATTGAAAAAAAGTCGGAAAATATATTTTATTGATAATGGAATTCGCAATGCCGTTATCAAGAATTTCAATCCCCTGAGTCTACGGCAAGACACCGGTGCGCTATGGGAAAATTTCTTAATCTCTGAACGGATGAAAGCCAATCACTATTCAGGTCGATGGGTCAATCAATATTTTTGGCGAACCCATGCTCAGCAGGAAATTGATTATATTGAAGAATATGATGGGAAATTGCACGCCTATGAGTTTAAATGGAACCCAACCAAAAGGTACAGAATTCCCAAAACATTCCTGAATGCATATCCAGAATCTGAAACTGCGATAATTACAAAAGAAAACTTTGTAGATTTTATCAGTTAACTGCAAATCTATTTATGCCGCTTTTCCAGCACTTCCAAAACGTCATCTAACAAAACATCTTTATCGGCAAGCAACACCAGCAGATGATACAACAGATCGGCGATTTCCTCTTTCATCCGGGGCACATTCCCACGAACGGCGTCTATTACCACTTCCGTCGCCTCTTCGCCGACTTTCTGGGCTATTCTCTGGATGCCGGCATCGAAAAGTTTGTTGGTGTAGGAGTTCTTCTTCGGATTGGCTTTCCGGTCGGCAATTACTCTTTCCAATTCGTGTAAAAAATCGGATGGGGTGTTTGCTTCATTGAAGCAGGTGTCTGCCCCGGTGTGACAGGTCGGTCCGGCGGGTTGGGCTTTCACCAGCAATGTATCGCCGTCGCAATCGACCAGAATTGCTTTGACATCCAGAAAATTCCCCGATGTCTCGCCCTTAGTCCAGAGCTTCTGCCGGGAACGGCTGAAAAATGTGACTTTCCCGCTTTCCACTGTTTTATCATAGGCTTCCCGGTTCATATATCCCAGCATTAACACTTTGCCGGTTTTCTCATCCTGGATAATCGCCGGAACCAGTCCCTTCCCAAAATCGATGTTCATAAACGCACCTCAATATCATTTTGTTTCAAATACTGTTTTAACTCCGGGATAGGAATTTCACCAAAATGAAACACGCTTGCCGCCAGCGCCGCATCGGCTTTCCCTTTTTTGAATACGTCAATAAAATGATCCTTCGTTCCGGCTCCCCCGGAGGCTATCACCGGGATTGGCAAACCTTCGGCCAGTTCCCTGGTAATGTCTAATGCAAAGCCGTTTTTCGTCCCGTCATGGTCCATGGAGGTCAGCAGAATTTCTCCCGCGCCCCGTTCCGCAACTTCCCGCGCCCAGACCCGGGTAATCCGTTTTGTCGGCGTTCGTCCGCCGTGAATATAGACAATATCACCCTTTTCAGAGAATTTTGTATCAATGGCCACAACCACACACTGACTGCCGAATCGGTTGGCCAGAATTCCGATAAGTTCGGGATTGTTCACCGCCGCCGTATTGATACTGATTTTATCTGCGCCGGCGTCGAGTAAACGGGCGACATCCTCCGCATTGCGAATCCCGCCGCCTACCGTAAAGGGAATATTCAATGTCCGGGCAACTTTTTTGACCAATTCCGCAAAAGTTCCGCGCTTTTCAACCGAGGCGGTGATATCCAGGTACACCAGTTCGTCGGCTCCCTGTTGAGCATAGACGGCCCCCAGTTCCACGGGATCACCGGCCTCACGGATATTGATGAAATTGACGCCCTTCACCGTCTGCCCGTTCAGCACGTCGAGACAGGGGATAATCCGTTTCGCTAACATAAAAACTCCTTCAAATCCTTCAACCGAATACGGCCTTCATACAGGGCCTTTCCGATAATTACTGCATCGATGCCGTTGTCATTCAGCCGATAAACATCGTCAATATTGCCAATCCCGCCGCTGGCAATCAGCCGCAATGACGGACATCTTTTTTTGATTTCCCGATAGAGTTCAAAGGCGGGTCCCCGCAGCAAACCATCTCTTGAAACGTCCGTGCAGATTATCTGCGTAATTCCTTTTTCGATGTAAGTGTCCAGGAATTGGTATAGATCGCACTCCGCTTCATCCTGCCAGCCGTGAATCGCAATTTTTCCGTTTTTGACATCGGCGCCGAGGATAATCTTTTCTGCACCGTAAACCAGCAGCCAGCGTTGTACGATTTCCGGATTTCTCACCGCAATACTGCCCGCCGTGATCATCTCAGCACCCGAATTAAAGGCAATTTTCAGATCATCATCGGACTGGACACCGCCGCCGAAATCAATTACGAGTTCCGTTTTTGAAGCAATCCGCTCCAGCACTTTCCAGTTGACAATTTTCCTGGTCCGGGCCCCGTCCAGATCCACCAGGTGAAGTCGCTTAAACCCGTTATCCCGAAATTGCCGGGCGGCTTCCACCGGATCTTGGTTGTAGATTATTTGCGTGTCAAAATCGCCTTTGCTCAGGCGGACGCATTTGCCGTCAATAATATCGATTGCAGGTATAATTGTAATCATAAGTTTAAGAAATTCCTCAATATCTGTTCACCAACCCGGCCGCTCTTTTCAGGATGAAACTGCACCGCGAAAAAATTATCCCGTTGCATGGCGGCGCTGAAAGGAATTATATATTTCGTAGTTGCTGTTGTCAACGGATCGAGTTCCCCATAGTAGCTGTGCACAAAATAGACATATTCGCCCTCTTCGATATTCTTAAACAGTCCACCTTTCAAATCGTAAATCCGGTTCCAGCCCATATGCGGAACCTTATTTTCCGGCGGGAATCGCCGCACCGCCGTATTGAAAATTCCGAGACATTCGCTAACGTTTTCTTCGGAGTCACGACACATCAGCTGCAGGCCCAGGCAAATACCGAGAACAGGTTGTGTCAGTCGCGGAATTAAAGACGCAATTCCACTTTGCCGGATATTGGCCATTGCCGATGATGCTTCACCGACGCCGGGAAAAATAACTTTGTCGGCGGATTCGATTGTTTCAATATCGTCGGTCACAACGGGCTCAACATTCAGACGTTGCAACGCCAGCCGCACCGAGTGAATATTGCCGGCGTTGTATTTAATTACCGCAATTTTCACAGAACACCTTTCGTGCTGGGAATTCCAGTGTTGCTCTCATCCCGTCTGATAGCCATCCGTATCGAACGCCCCACAGCCTTGAATATCGCTTCAATCTTATGATGTTCATTCTCTCCATCGGCTTTGATATTCAATGTACATTTCGCCGTATCGGAAAAGGACTTGAAAACGTGATAAAAAAGTTCCGTCGGCATTTTTCCAATATATTCCCGCCGAAATTTTGCATCCCAGATCAGATTGCTGCGCCCGGAAAAATCTATCGCCACCTGCGCCAGCGATTCATCCATGGGTAACAGAAAGCCGTAACGATTGATCCCGGATTTGTCACCCAGGGCCTTTTGAAAGGCTTCACCGCACACCAGGGCAACATCTTCGACCGTGTGATGTTCGTCCACCTGCAGATCACCCTCGGCTTTCAGTTTCATCGAGCAACCGGCATGACTCACCATCAGGGTCAGCATATGATCCAGAAAACCGATTCCGGTATCGATGTCCGTTTTCCCTTCAGTATCGAGACACAGTTCTAATTTTATATCTGTCTCATTCGTTTTGCGCTTTATTTTTACAATTCGGGAAGGATAAGCCAGATAGCGATAAATCTCTTCCCAATCTTTGGTGACAAAATCGGCTTTTATAGCTTTGTTATCACCAAGATAAATCGATTTTGCGCCCATATTTTCAGCCAGTCGGACATCGCTTTCGCGGTCGCCGATGACATAGGAGTTGGCCAGGTCATAATTTCCCACGATATACTTTGTTAACATCCCGGTGCGAGGTTTACGGGTCGGCGCATTGTCCTTGGGCAGACTGCGGTCAATGAGAATGTCGCTGAAGGTGATTCCTTCATTTCGAAACAGAGATATCATTTTATTCTGCACCGGCCAGAAATCATCTTCTGGAAATGACATGGTTCCCAGACCGTCCTGATTGCTGACCATCACTAATTCAAAATCCAACTCCCTGGCGATTTTTCCCAAGGCTGTGATTACACCGGGATAAAACTCCAGTTTTTCCAGGGAATCCACCTGATGATCC
>QNCV01000254.1 GCA_003645845.1 Fidelibacterota bacterium
GAATTCCTGGGCATTGCCATTAGCGTCTTTTATTTTCATAAAAAGGCCGTCGCCCTCCCAACTCGTACCAAACTTACAGACCGATTCATCATCGGAATCAAGAGCGATATACAGATCAAGTCCGTCGTGCATAATTTTTACATAGGTTGTAGTTGTATCCGTATAAGCTCCCGTAACATACACTCCACCGGTTGGTGCATATTCAACATCGCCGGTAACGGTATCAGCATTGAAAACCAGATAATCAAAACGTCTGGTCCAATCGTTTTCATCAAGCACACCATCGATTGTAAGTGGTTTTTCTACTGACACAACCTTGATAACCGCAGGATCAGCATGCGGCAATCCGGCCTGGGTTGTCAGAGAAAAACCAAGCAATATTACCGAAAAGGTAATAGCGACACAAAAAGCAGCAAATTTCTTCATTTCTCCTCCTGATAATTGTAAACGTTTACATAGTATTTATTACTTTTACACATATATCATAAATATTATTTCACTTTATCTTTGCACCACAAGATTCGCGAATAACAAGATCAAGCGGAATAACAATTCTTTCTGCGGCGTTGAGATGTTCTGCCGGATTCGATCTAATTTTATGAAGTAATGTTTTGCAGACCAATTGCCCCATTTTATATAGTGGAACTCTAATTGTCGTCAACGCCGGAGTAATATATTGTGAGGTACTAATATCATCAAATCCAACTATTGCAATATCCTCGGGAACTTTCAATTTCTGATCTTTGGCAGATTCTATCGCACCAATAGCCATTGCATCATTCGCGGCAAAGATAGCCGTTGGATTTTCTTTAGACTTTATTAGTTGTTGACACGCTTTATAGCCAGAGTCCTCTGTAAAATTTCCTTCAGCTTCAATCGATCCGGAAATTCCATTATCCTTAAGAGATTTTAAATACCCTGCATAGCGCCTTTTCGAATCATAGTTATTTGGAGATCCATGGATAAACGCGATTCTTTTATGACCCAATCGAATCAGATGCTCAGTCATTTCATAAGCACTATTGAAATTATCCAGTACTACCGATGTTGTTCCGGCTTTAATTGGTGGAACCGATATAAACACAATTGGAGTATTATGATTTATCGGTAATGTAAAAAGTTCGCCGTTTGTTAATGATGGCGCCATCACAACTAATCCATCGACACTACGTCCATTTAAAAACCGGAACGCTGTTTTCAGCTCTTCTTCTTCATCATGAGCACTACCAATAATTATTTGAAATCCGTGTTTATTGACATGGCTGATAATACCCCGGATTATCTCATAAAAATAAATACTACTGGCATCAGGGAATATCATACCGATCGTTTTAGTTTGTTTCGTTTGAAGAACCTGTGCAGAATGGTTTGGCGAGAAATTTAATTCTTTAACTGCAGCCAGAACCTTTTTTTTCGTTGCCGTTCTAACGTTTCCCGTCTCGTTGATAACCCGCGAAACGGTTGCAGTAGAAACACCTGCTAACTTTGCCACATCAACAATTGTAGCCATTAACCAAAACCTTTAATTCAATTTTATGTAAACGCTTACATTTAATATATGAAGCAAAATTTTGTTTGTCAACACTTTTTACTTAAAAAATTGACCATCCCCTCCCCGACCATTGTACCATTGAAATATTGGGTTGTTTTGATGTATATTACCTTGCTTTTTAGATAAATTCACAGGACATAGATGCAAAAGATAAAAAGATTAGCTGTACTGACAAGCGGGGGTGACGCTCCCGGGATGAATGCCGCCATTCGCGCTGTTGTCCGAACAGCCATTGATGAGGGTATCGATGTTTTCGGTATCTACGGCGGATATGAGGGACTTATTCATGGCGAGGTTATGCCATTGTCACGACGTTCCGTCAGTAATATCATCCAGAAGGGCGGAACGTTTCTGAAAACCTCCCGCAGCGAGGCCTTCCGGCATAAAGCCGGCCGTAAACGCGGCGCTGAGGTACTCAAAGAGTGGAATATAAACGATCTGGTTGTCATCGGCGGTGACGGCAGTTTCCACGGCGCCCACAAACTGTATGAAGAGTTCAAGGTCAACGTAATCGGAATCCCCGGTACGATTGATAACGATATCTGGGGCACCGATCTGACAGTGGGCTACGATACAGCGGTGCATACCGCCCTGAGCTCCATCGACAAAATCCGGGACACGGCAGCCTCCCACGACCGGATTTTTCTGGTCGAAGTCATGGGACGGCATGCCGGATTCATTGCTCTGCAAGTCGGTATCTGCGGCGGCGCAGAGGAAATTCTTGTTCCCGAAAAGGAAACCACCCTGGGACATCTCGGCAAGATGATCAAAACCTGGTCGAAATCCGGTAAAACCAGTAGTTTGATGGTTGTCGCCGAAGGGCATAAACTGGGTTCAGCCAATGAAATTGCCTATAAATTGAAAAACAATTTCAATGTCGATTGTCATGTCTGCGTCCTTGGTCATACCCAGCGGGGAGGCAGTCCGACAGCAACCGACCGCCTGCTCGCCAGCCGTCTGGGTTATCATGCCGTCCACGCCCTGCTGAATGGCAAAACCGACATGATGGTCGGTTGGTCTAACAACCATATTACCCACACGCCGTTGATTGAAACCTGGGAAAAGAAAAAAGATTTGGACGCGGAACTCCTGAAAATATACCGGATTCTATCTTCATGAGCAGATCAAAAGACATTAACGCCCTATCTACCGATCAAATCCTGAAAGTTCTGACGATTTTCCGGGAACGTTCGCTGGACAGTATCATCGATAAAAGTGTCGAACTTATCCCCCAGATATTCCGGTGGAAAGGATGCTCCATATTTCTCTATGACGAGGAAGACGATGTGGTTCGCCTGGTTCGCACCAGCGGATTGTCTGCCCCGACAACCGACGAGATAATTTACAAACGCAACGAAGGTTTGACCGGCTGGGTGTTTGACAAAAAGAAACCGCTGCTGATTCGGGACCTTAACAAAAAAACCAACGAAGACCTGGCCAGGCTGGGAGACGATCTGCATTGGATTGGCAAATTTGCCGAATCCGACCAACAGAAGGCCAAGTCCTTTATGGCTGTTCCTCTGACATCCTATCAGGGCAACTTTATCGGTATCATCCGTACCGCAAGTGACAATAAAAACTTTACAAAATCGGACCTTGAGGTCTTTTCACTGATTGCCCGCTACGTTGCTATGGCCATTGACAACTCCGAATACCTGCGCCGGGAACGCCGGAAAGCAGAATATCTCGAACTCCTGATGAAAGTCGGCACTCAGATTCTCTCGTTCTTTGAACTGAGCGACCTGCTCGAATTCGTGGCGGAAAATACCGCTAAAACCATCGGTTCCGAAACCTGTGAAATCTACCTGCGGAAAAAGACTGATAAAAACAGTCTCGTCCTTAAGGGCGGTTACGGCATTCCCAAAGAATTAATCAATGTCGCCGAACATAAAGTTGGCGAAGGTCTGACCGGTACAATCGTTAAAGAAAACCGTACAATCCGCTCGCGCAATGTTCTTACTCTGCCGGAATATAAAGGCAAATATCGCAATGCCATCAAGGATCACTTAAAATTCGGCGACCGGCTGACATTTCTGGGAGTTCCCATCAATATCAAAGGTGAAACTCAGGGTGCTGTTAAACTTTACAATAAACTGCCCGGTACAGAGCGGGAAAAATATTTTACCGAAGACGATGAAAAATATCTGCACATTATGGTCGACATGATTTCCGTGGCCATCGAAAATGTTCAATACCTGGATACTATGAAATATTCCGCGGTCACAACCATGAAGAACCAGCGCCTTACCGCTCTGGGTACCCTGGCGATGCGTATTCCAAACGATGTCGTGAATCCTCTCACGGAAGCCCAGCTCAGCCTTTCAAATTACCTGCGTAAAATCAAAAACGGCAAGACGGAATCGCCGGAAGCAACCATTGAAAGAGTCGAACAGATTCTTACCAACCTGAAAAATGTCGCCAACGAGGTGCGGGTGCTTCAGGAATTCTCCACCAAGGCCGGATTTATTCATGTCAAACGTACCTGGCAAGAACTTCTGGATGAGGCTTTACTATATCTGACCAACAACCTTTTATCTTACAAAATTGTCGTCCAGCGTAACAAAAGCGACGAACCGAATATTCCTCATCTGGTGGTGGATCCAAACGAAATCATCGAGGTGCTGGTAACCCTTATATCTCTGATTATTTCCCGGTTCGAGCATTACGGATCGACATTGTGGATTGAAACTCATGTTAAGGAGAATAAAATCCTCACGACAAATATTACCGGCACCGATAACATCGCCGGTGTGGAAATTCCCAAAAAATCCGCAAACGAACTATTCGGCGACGGTAAAAGCTATA
>QNCV01000255.1 GCA_003645845.1 Fidelibacterota bacterium
ACCACTGACTTTGTACCGCAGTTTCAGCGGCGAAGAGGTGTTGAAATAGGGTTATCCCCATAATTTTAGAACATTTGAAACCTTGATGCAGACCGTCACGACGCAGGAGCGTTGTGACAAGAAGTAAGGTGCGATGTGCTCCCAAACATTCAGAAGCTTGCACCACAGTAAAAGAGACTTATTAATCTTATCGCAGGACTTACGGACTTCAATATCTATTTTGTCCAATATCCCTCTAAACTCTTCAGAAGCGCCTTCAAATTTCATTTGAAATCGGACATTTCCATTTGATAAATCTGATATCTCCTTATTTATTGAGTACTTAACAATAAAATATGTTGGTTTTTGGGGAATGTCCTGAAAAAATAACAATAATGCAACTTGACATATGCGCAACTTTTGTTTAAAATTTCTCGGTTTATATTAATGTTAGTGCCTTCAAAGCAAGAAATAGCGGTTTAATGCGATGCAGAAGACAATATTAATAACGGGAGCCACGTCGGGTTTCGGTAAAGCCTGTGCTCAAAAATTTGCCGATAATGGCTGGCAACTAATTCTGGTCGGACGTCGCAAAGAGCGACTGAAGGAAATTAAAAAGGAATTATCAGAGAAAGTCAACGTTTACACGATTCCTTTGGATGTCCGGATACGGAAAGATGTTATGACAAAACTTAGTTCAATCCCCGGAGAATTAAGCCAAATCGATGTCCTGGTTAATAATGCCGGGCTGGCGTTGGGGCTTGAACCGGCTCATGACGCCGATCTGGATAACTGGGATCAGATGATTGATACGAACAATAAAGGACTGGTATATGTTACCCGGGCGATCTTACCCGGGATGGTGGAACGAAATTCCGGATTAATTGTTAACATCGGTTCAATTTCCGGTAATTGGCCCTACCCCGGCGGTAATGTTTATGGCGCAACCAAGGCTTTTGTTCTACAGTTTTCTCGCAATCTGAGAGCCGATCTGCTTGGAAAAAATATCAGAGTAACCAATATTGAGCCCGGACTTGCCGAGACCGAATTCTCGATTGTACGCTTTGACGGCGATGTCGAAAAAGCCAGGAAAGTGTATCAAAACACAAAGGCTCTGACAGCCGGAGACATCGCTGATATTATCTGGTGGCTGGCCAATATTCCTGAGCATGTAAATATTAATAACCTGGAAGTCATGCCCACCTTTCAGGCCTGGGGCCCCCTGGCCGTCTATCGGGAAGAATAAACTTGGTAAAGATTTTGGACAGAAAAAAAGAGCATCTGCAAATTGCCAATGACAAGGCAGTCCGTTTTCAGGAATTGACAACAGGTTTTGAAAATTTTCATTTTATACATAATGCTCTTCCGGAAATTGATCTTGAGAATGTCGATACGCGTATAAAATTTCTGGGTTTTGAGCTGCAATCCCCGTTAATGATTTCGGCTATCAGTGGTGGTGAAGAGTTCGGATTGGAACTTAATAAAGATCTGGCTTCGGTGGCAAATCGGGCGGGAATTGCATTCAGTTTGGGTAGTATCCGACCTGTTCTGGAGCATCCGAAATGTATCGCCAGTTATCAAATTGCCCGCAAGGTGGCGCCGGACATTCCGATAATTGCCAATATTGGCGGTGCTCAGCTTGTGAAAAGTTACAAATCACAAGACCTTATCAGGATTCTTGAAAAAATAGACGTCAATGCTATTTCGGTTCATTTGAATCCTTTGCAGGAGGCGCTCCAGCCCGAGGGGGAGCCGCATTTTTCCGGTGTCAGTAAAGCCATTGAGATCATGCGTGAAACGTTACCTTATCCTGTAATAGTAAAGGAGGTCGGCTTCGGGTTGTCCGGAGATGTGGTCCGACGCTTACTGAAAATGGGAATTCAATGGGTGGAGGTCGCCGGATCGGGCGGAACGTCCTGGTCAAGAATTGAATATCATCGGATAAAGGAAAAGGATAAAAAGGATATTGCCGCACAGTTTTTTGAATGGGGTATTCGGACAACTGATTCCCTCACGGATGCTCTCAGGATGAAAAACCTGAATGTGATTGCGTCAGGTGGGATTGACAACGGGTTAAAATTTGCCAAAGCAATCGCACTGGGCGCCCGGTTAGCCGGAGTTGCGGAATCTTTTTTACGTGTCAGAAATGAATCGGGGCCAGAGGGACTCTTACGGCTTATCAATGTTTTCAATGAGACGCTCAGAATAGCGATGTTCTGTACCGGTTGCCGGAATCTGAATGAGTTCAGAGGGAACAAATCAATTATTTCCTGTCGGAAAAATCAATAATAAGCTTTATGCCTGTTTTATGAGTCGTATTGTAAAAATAAGTTCGTTGCTGTTTCGGTTGTTGATGCTCCTGGTTTTTACCATTCCGGTGGTTGCAGAAGAGTTTACTGTTCTCTTTTCAGCGACAGTTCAGGGTGAGACCGAGCCCTGTGGGTGAAGGACGCACAAGCTTGGCGGTCTGGCCAGGAAGGCAAGTGTATTCGAACAATATCGTAAGGACCATAAGCATCTGCTGATACTGGATGCCGGTGATCTGTTTTTCAAATCTCTTTATCCATCCCCGCGGGAAATCAAAAAACGGATGGAAATTGCCCTGACAATGATCCAGGCGTATAACAAACTTGGTTATCGGGCCTACAATGTCACTTCCCATGATTTTGCTGGCGGACCGGACAATGTCAGACGATTGGCTAATATGGCCGAATTTCCTTTTGTCAGCGCCAATATTGTAGACAGTATGACTCAGAAACCGATTTTCAAACCATATATTATTGAAAAAGTAGGTGGAAAAAAATTCGGAATTATCGGGGTAACTGCTTCAAACAATGTACAGATTAAAGGTCTTACCATTGCTGATATCGGAAAAAGTATTCAAAGCTATCTACCGGAAATTCGCCGTAAAGCCGATTTTGTGATTCTGATGGCCTATCTGCAACGTGACGACGAGATTAAACTGTTTGCCGAGCAGATTGATGTGGATTTTATTCTTACTTCGGGAACCTTTCGCTATTCCCGAAACCTGAATAAAAAAAACGGAATGCTGATAGCACGTTGTGGAAACATCGGCAAATATATCGGAGCAATTACCTTTGATCTTCAGAATGAGGATCGGGAGCTTACAGATATTTCCAATGTCCAAATTCAGTTACAATATGCTGAAAAGCGCCTGAATTCTTTTGCCAGTGCAGCCGACGGGAAACCTCTGGAAGAATTTTATGCCGATGAGCCCGGTATTCTCAGAACAATTAAAAGTCTTCAAACCCAGATAAAGGTTTTGAATAGCGAAGCAACATCAGTCGTAAATCCAATCACTTACAATCTGATTGAACTTGATAAATCGGTTCCCGATGATCCGGCAATTCGGTCGATGTTAAAGGAACTGGGAAAAAGGCTTTCAGCAATCCAGCCCTGAAATTATCAATAAGTATTTTTCATCCATTCCAGCCATTTTTAACAAAGAGTGCATGAAAAGCCCGGTCTGTGTAATGTTTTTAGAGTTTCTAATTTGGGGAGATTTCCGAGTGGAGCTGGACGGGATCGAACCGACGACCTCTTGAATGCCATTCAAGCGCTCTCCCAACTGAGCTACAGCCCCTCAATTTTCAAAAACTGCTGTAAACCTTGTAGTTGGCGACCTTACCATTCCATTGGAACGCTCTCTCACCTGATCTACAGCCCTGAAAAATAGCGCGATAAGTTACAATTGGCATCAGCAATAATCAAGACTTGATTTTTTTTACAATATATCGGTATTCTGATTCCATATTTATGCAAGATGTTGAAATTCACCTTTGTTTTATACGACAGAAATTGTTTAACTTACACACAGAGTTTTTGAAAGGATTTATTATGGGTGAACGACTGAAAGATGTTCAGTTATCCAAGACATCAGTGACGGAGCAGGTTAGAACGGTCAATATTCAGACCGCCCACTGTCCGAAGGGTTGTGATCTGATGTGTGAGGATGTTAAGATTAATGGTTTAAATTCCATTTGTGTGAAGATTCAATATAAAGATCAGGAGGGGCTGTTATACATTGATCCCGAGTTTGGCAGTTATAAACATGTTTCGGAAATTGATGTACCTGACGGTGAAATTGTTAGTTTTTCATGTCCCCATTGCGGCGTATCATTGAAAAACGAAACGGAAACCTGTCGTACCTGCTCAGCGCCGGTATTTACATTGATTTTACCGAATGAGGGTGAGGTTTCAGGTTGTCTGCGGAAAGGTTGTTTCGATCATACATTGAATATCGAAAGTTTCGAAGCCTTACATCTTCGGATTGATGATGAATTTATCAAAGTAATCATGTAACTATACAAATTATCAAAATTACCGGTAAAAACTG
>QNCV01000256.1 GCA_003645845.1 Fidelibacterota bacterium
AATGGACGCGAATTTGTTTTTTGGTTATTTCGATTTCATTTTTCATCGAACGATAAATAATCCTTGGTGTTTATTAGCGTTAATTAGCGGTTAGACTTTACCGCCAATGGACGCGAATGGACGCGAATTTGTTTTTTGGTTATTTCGATTTCATTTTTCATCGAACGATAAATAATCCTTGGTGTTTATTAGCGTTAATTAGCGGTTAGACTTTACCACCAATGGACGCGAATTGACGCGAATTTGTTTTTTGGTTATTTCGATTTTATTTTTCATCAAACAATAAATAATCCTTGGCGTTTATTAGCGTTAATTAGCGGTTAGACTTTACCACCAATGGACGCGAATTTATCCTTATTCACTATCTGCTTTTGTCTAACACGATACGTTCCCATTGAAAACTTGGGTGTTTGAAATTTAGAAGTAATCCGACTTTTTTCCCGGTAATACGTAAATAGTTTATTAACTGACCGCGATGTTCATCCAGAATTGTCTCAACAGTTTTTATCTCAACAATAATCCGGTCTTGGATAATCAGGTCAGGTATATATTCGTCAATCTGGGTGCCTCTGTAATAAACAGGAAATCCCAATTGTTGATCATATTTGATTGCATGATGCTCCAATTCGAGGCAAAGTGCTCTTTCGTAGGTTTTTTCCCGGAGTCCGTGTCCGATCTCATTTAATACGGTAATGGCGCAACCGACAATTTTGTAGACCAACTCTTTTTCTAACAGTTCTGACATAATTTTACCGCTAATGGACGCGAATTGACGCTAATTTAGTTTTTATTTTTCAATTTTCATGGACGTTTTTTAATAAGTCATTTTTCGTGTTTATTAGCGTTAATTAGCGTTAATTCGCGGTTAAATTCAAACAGATTTATAAACTTATCAATAACATCACGCTTTACCTGTTCCATCTGAATGTCCGGATTGTGGTCGATGATCCGGGTGATGCCTTTGCTGACAATGCCGCAGGGGATTATGCCATCATAAAGGGAGAGATCGGTGCTGACATTCAAGGCAAATCCATGCATAGTGACCCATTTGGAGACCCGCATGCCGATAGCAGCAATTTTACGGTCGCCAACCCAGACTCCGGTGAGTTTTTCAATTCGTTTGGCGGAGATTCCATAGAGCGCCAGCAGATTGATCAGTATCTGTTCGACGGTATGCACATACCAACTAACGCTCTCCTTATGATGTTTCAGATTAAAAATCGGGTACCCGACCAGTTGCCCGGGGCCGTGATAGGTAATGTCGCCGCCGCGGTCCACATTATAAATTTCGATGCCCTTACTTTTCAGATAGTCCTGGGTGGCGATTAAATGTTGGGCATTGGCGTTTTTGCCAAGAGTGTAAACATGGGGATGTTCGACCAATATCAGAGTGTCGGGGATCTCTCCGGCAACGCGTTTGGCATGCAGCTCTTTCTGGATGTCCCAGGCTTTACCGTAAGGGCATGTTCCCAGGTCGATGATTTCCAAAGGTTTGGTCATTTGACAGCGTCCTTAAGCAATTGTATTTCCCGGGCATAGTGGGCATCGTCACCGGGAGTTTCCAGAATCATGGGAGTGTCTTCAAAGCGGGGATCGTTCACCAGACGATAGAAGGGTTCGATTCCGATAAAGCCTTTACCTAACTGCTGATGCCGGTCTATGCGGGAGCCGAGGGCTTTTTTGGAATCGTTGAGATGAAAGACTTTCAGGTGCTCCAGACCAATAACCGCATCGAATTTGTCAAAAGTCTCATCGTATGCCCTGGTGGTGACAAGATCATATCCCGATGTAAATGCGTGACAGGTGTCGAAGCAGACTCCTAAGCGCTCAGGATAGGAAGACTTTTCAATAATCGTCTGTAGATGCTCAAACCGATAGCCGACATTCGATCCCTGCCCCGATGTATTTTCCAACAACAGCATGACATCTGAACCAGGTGTTTTCTCAATACAGTAATCAAGACTCTCAGCAATTTGATTCAGGGCAAAATCATCGCCTTTGCCGAGATGTGAACCGGGATGAAAAACCATATATGGTATTTTCAGAAAAGTTGAACGTTTGATTTCTTCAATAAATGCCCGACGGGACAGGGCAAGTTTTTTTGGATCATGACCTCCCAGATTGATCAGATAGGAATCGTGGGAAACGACGGTTTGAAACTCATATATTTTAAGATTTACGAGATAATCGGAACGACTCTGCTCTGATACGGGTGCAGATTTCCACTGCATCTGATTCGCGGTGAAAATTTGAAAAGTGTTGCACCCGAGTTCACTTGCACGCTGCGGCGCGTTTTCAACGCCACCGGTGATGGATACATGGCAACCGATCAGGGACATTTTCAATTCCTTAAATGCGTGAAATATTAATCAAGTCGAGGAATTCCTTGCGGGTGCGGTCCGCTTCGCGGAAAATCCCCAACATCGCGCTGGTTGTGACAACTGAACCGGTTTTTTCCACCCCGCGCATGTGCATGCAGAGATGCTTGGCCTCGATAACAACGGCAACGCCTTTCGGTTTAAGAAATTGCTGAATGCTTTCAGCAATCTGATTTGTCAGACGCTCCTGAATTTGAAGCCGCTGAGCATAGGCATCCACAATACGGGGAATTTTGCTGAGTCCGATCATTTTTCCGTCGGGAATATAGGCTACATGGGCTTTCCCGAAAAAGGGCGCCATGTGATGTTCGCACAGGCTGTAATAATCGATATCTTTGACCAGAATCATCTGACTGATGTCATCATCGCATACGGATTCCTTCATCAAAGCTTCCACATCGACCTGATAGCCCCTGGTGGCATAGGCGATAAATTCGGCCACCCGCTGCGGGGTTTTCCGCAGAGAATCCCGCTCAGGGTCTTCGCCGATATTTATCAGAAGTTGACGTATCAGTTCTTCTGTTTGCATAATATTACCTTTCGGATAAATCCGCCGAGGGGCAGATATCATTTAAAAAACATTCGGCACACTTTGGCCGGCGGGCGATACAGACGGCCCGGCCGTGATCGATGAACAGATGTCCCAGCGCAGTCCACTGTTCCGGCGGGAACAGTTGCATTAAATCCTGCTCTATTTTGACCGGGTCGTCGTTTTTTGTCAAGCCCAGTAAGTTAGATATCCTTTTGACATGAGTATCCACGACAATTCCCGGAATGCCGAAAGCGTCGCCCAGAACCACATTGGCGGTTTTCCGGCCCACGCCTCTCAATTGTATCAATTGGTCGAGACGATTGGGAACATTGCCGTTATATTTTTCGACAATGTCGGTCATGGTTGCTTTGATTGCTTTGGCTTTATTGTTATAAAAACCGGTTGAACGAATGTCATTTATTAATTCATCAATATCAGCTTCAGCAAAGGCTTTGGGCGTCGGATATTTTTGGAATAATCCGGGAGTTACCTGGTTCACGCGCTTGTCGGTGCATTGGGCGGAGAGAATCGTTGATACCAGCAGCTCATGAGGTTTTTGAAAGACCAGGGAACAGGCGGAATCGGGATAGTGTTTCTTTAATCGATTGAATATTTCGGATGCGCGGTTTCTTAGGTCTTTTTTCACGGGAATAAGATAAATGATATTATTGGAAAAACCATACGAAAGTGAAGGGTTAAATTCCTGATTGTAGACGAAATCCCTGATAGCTGTTGCGATTTTCCAGTTCTTTTTGAATTGCCTGTAAAATCCGAGGCTTTGGCGTATCCCAATAAGGCGCAATCAGTGTCCCTGCCCGGGCGTCACCGACAAGTCTCTGGATCACGATATTGGGATCCAAAATTTCCAGAAAATCACAAACCAGTTGAACCCATTCTTCGGCAGCAAATAGTGGGAAAGGCGTTTTTTTATAGACGGAGGCCAGACCGCTTCCTTTGACAATATGCAGGTGGTGAATCTTCAGGGCGTCTAGTTTAAGATGATTCAAAATCGCAGCCGAATTCAGAATTTCATCCCGGGTTTCGGTTGGAAATCCGAAAATAATATGGCCGCCGGTATGAATGCCTATGTTTTTGGTTTTTTCTATGGTTTTACGGCTGGTCGCAAAATCGTGACCCCGCCGCGCCCATTCCAGAGTTTTGTCATAGACGGATTCAATGCCGTATTCCACGGACAGATAGGTCTCCTGCCGCAGATCGTTTAACAATGCCAGAATATCCTCGTCCACACAGTCCGGCCGGGTGCCGATGATAATTCCTACGATGTCAGGTACATCAAGCGCGGAGCGGTATAGAATTTCCAGATCCTTTACCGGAGCGTAGGTGTTTGTATAGGCCTGGAAGTAGGCCAGAAATTTGCGGGTTTTGTGCCGCTTGCGGGCTGTTGCGATGCCTTTGT
>QNCV01000257.1 GCA_003645845.1 Fidelibacterota bacterium
ACTTATTGTCTGTCTTGATCTTGAGCGATTTTTCCGGCTCAGCTCAAGCCAGACAATTGGGGGATAAAAGGTATGAAAAATTATGAAAGTCCCTATTTTGTTGATAATAAATGACTTTCCATGATAAGGTAGACAAAGAAATACTAAAAAACATTAAAAACTTTTGACACTACTGGTAATTAACCAAGGAGAATAATATGAAAAGTTCCACAAAGCTCTTGGGCACAATGATTCTGGTTGTGCTTCTTTTTACCGGCATGCTATTTGGGCAGTCACTTGAGGAGCGGCTGCAATCAATGGTTGCCAAAAATGCAGAGATGTACATGAATCCCCTGGCAACAGCCTTCGGTTCCGGGATGAACAGCGGCTGGTTTCATAGTGCAAAACCCCATAAGCTGCTCGGTTTTGATTTTGGCGTCAGGGCTATGGCGGTAACATTTCCCGATGATCAGAAAATGTTTAACTTTGACATTTCACAACTGGAAGACTATGATTTCAGCACGACGATCACTGTATTATCACAGAATTATTCAATCGAAATGACAGCCGCAGACCTATATCCAAACACTGAGGTTCCGACAGTTCTGGGGAAAAACAAAGCGGTAGATGTTCGGGCCAGTAAGGATCAGCTGGTACAGATAATTACCGATCAATTGACCGCCCAGGGCGCCGATGCAAATGTTATTAGTGAGGCCGGGACATTAATTGACGACGCGGCCGATGACGCATTAAATGTTGTGCCGCCCATGGAGATAAAGGGAACGGGACTGGATTTTGTTCCGTTGGTTGTTCCCCAGGCCGCAGTCGGTTTATCATTGCCCATGTTACCTATTAAGGCCGAGATCGTTGTGAGGGGCCTACCCGAGGTAGAGGTAAGCGAGGAGCTTGGGTCGTTTCAATTCTTTGGCGGCGGTGCCAAACTTGCCCTGGACCCGTTTATTCCGGTTCCGATGTTTCCGGTGAATATTGCAGTTGGTGCATATACCCAGAAAATGACGTTGGGGTCGGTGTTTGAAGCCAACAACACTCTGATGAGCCTGATGGTAGGCAAGGACCTGAATTTGATGTCATTGGGGCTTGGCGTCTATGGGGCCGTTGGTCTTGAAAGTTCAAACATTAAAATCAAATATGATCTGGAGTTGCCGGACGGTACCGTGTCACCCGTAAGATTCGATATGAAGGGCGATAATAAATTCAGAACGACAATTGGCGGGCGGATTCGTCTGGCTGTAATCAATATTAACGCCGATTACTCGGTGGGTGCAGATAATGTCTTTACAGTTGGCGCCGGAATCTCCATTCGATAGTACGTTAGTTTAATAAATCATATTAAAACCCCCGACGTTAATCGCTTCGGGGGTTTTTTGTCCATTGGAATATTGCCGGAAACTTTTTACTTTCTGCCACTATATACAGTTGAAGTTTGATTGAGGTTGTGAATGAGTAAATGGACAGGAACAATTATTGGCGGAGGAATCGGCTGGGCGCTGTTCGGACCGCTGGGAGCTCTTTTTGGCGCCTATATCGGGAGCATGTTGTCTGAAAACCAATCGGCTGCCACGACTTGGGTCCGGCAACCGCATTCGGGCGGCGGAACGCCTTATGGCGATACGCGGGCCGGTGATTTTGCCGTCGCCATGCTTGCGCTTTTTGCGTATGTAAGTAAATCCGACCGGACAGTCCGTTCGTCAGAAGTCCAGTATGTAAAAAACTACCTGGTGAAAAAATTCGGGAAACATAACGCTCAGGATCTGATGTATCTTTATAAGGAAGTTCTGAATAAAGATTACAATATTCACGACGTTTCCCGACAGATCAGTCAGCACATGGATTATTACAACCGCCTTGAACTTATTCATGTTCTGTATGGTATTGCCGGAGCCGATAACGTTTTTCAGAAAGACGAATTACGGGCCATAGAAGAAATATGTATGGGGCTTGGAATTTCCGCCCGGGATCATGAATCCATAAAATCAATTTTTGTCAAGTCGAATAATCAGGCTTACGAAATTTTAAATGTCAAGCCCGATGACGATATTGAGGTGATTAAAAAGGCGTATCGTGATCTTGCCGTGAAGTATCACCCCGACAAGGTCGCCAATTTGGGACCGGAGATTCAAAGTCTGGCCGAAGAAAAGTTCAAGGCCATCAACGATGCTTATCAGAAAATTCGCAAAGAGCGCGGTTTCTGAGATAACCCTTATTTAAATGGCAGTGGAAATCAGGCCAACGATATTAAAACTCCCCGTTAAGACGAAAATTCTGAGAACTTCCGTTCTGCATTTTCGGGAAATTGATTCGACAAACAGGTATCTTTTGGACAATGCAGACAAACCTCACGGCACGGTTGTTATGGCAGATTATCAGACGGCCGGTCGTGGGCGATTTAACCGGGTCTGGCAGAGTCCGCCGGAAGCGGCGCTCTTGTTTTCCGTTCTTCTGAAAGAGATACCCTCTGTGGTAAGACCTACTGTTTTCCCTTATTTAGCGGCAGTCGGTGTTTATAATTGTTTACGGCAGGTGAAGGAGCTGGTCTCGGGTGTTTCGGTAAAATGGCCCAATGATGTTTTGATTTACGGTAAAAAGGTTTGCGGAATATTGATGCAGGGCAATATTATGGCGGGGTGTTATCAAAAACTGGTGATCGGAATCGGTGTCAATGTTAATCAGGAAGAGTCATTTTTCACAAAAGATTTGAACAGCGCCACATCAATATCCATTGAAGCCGGTAGAAGGTTTGACCGGATGTCGCTTTTCAACGGTCTGCTGTCGTCGCTTGATGAGATGTTAATTATGTTGCAGGAAAGGGGCGCAAAGCCTATTATTACAATATGGCAAAAGGCTTGTGATTCAATGGAGAGGGAAATAGCCGTGGATAATGGGAATGAGATATATCGCGGTATTTTTGAGGGACTTGCGGATGACGGAGCCATGCAATTAAAAACGAAAGCAGGTCTGAAACGGTTTTATGCCGGTGATGTCACCGTTATAAAGGAGTAAACATGCTGTTGGCGATTGATATTGGAAACACCAATACGGTGATTGGAATTTTTAAGGAGGATCAACTGATTGCCAATTGGCGTCTGATCAGTTCACATGCCAGAACCGCCGATGAATATTGGATTCTGGTATCCCAGCTTTGCAGTTCTGCCGAAATAAAAAGCAAGGATATTTCCGGAATTGCAATCAGCTCTGTCGTGCCGGACTTAACGGGCAGCTTTGCAAAAATGAGCCGTGTTCATTTAAATATGGACCCTCTGATTGTTTCATACGGTATCAATCTGAATATGAATGTGGATGTGCGTGAGCCCAAACAGCTTGGCGCCGACCGGCTCTGCAATGTTGTCGCGGCTAAGGTAAAATATCAGTGCCCGCTGATTGTGGTTGACCTGGGAACGGCGACGACATTTGATGTATTGAACGAAGCCGGTGATTATATTGGCGGAGCTATTTCACCCGGATTGTTGACCGGCTCGTTAGAACTAATTCGCCGGGCGGCTCAATTGCATGACATTGCTCTTGTCTATCCCCGGAATATCATTGGTAAAACGACACGCGAACACATGCAAAGCGGCATATTTGTCGGACATATTGCCATGATCGAAGGAATTGTGAAAAGAATTAAGGGTGAACTTGGGAATTCCTTAGTGACTGTCATTGCAACGGGCGGATACTCGGATGAAATCTCACGCCATACCGACAGCATTGATATTTTTGACAAAGATCTGACTCTTTTCGGTCTGTATCAGATATATCAATTAAATCGAAAATAAAACGACACAAAGATATACGCGGCTGTTGAAAAAGCATCGGGAAGTATCGATGATCGGTTTCGGAGCGGGGTTTATTATCGCAAAATTAATGACTATTCAAGAATTCCGGCGAACAGAATCTTATCACCGATTTCAATCGTATTGACAACTCTCATTCCCGAAACAACTCTGCCAAAAAGAGTGTAATTCGTATCCAGATGATATTGGGGCGCTGTGGTAATAAAGAATTGTGACCCTTCGGTGTCCGGTCCGGCGCTGGCCATGCCCACCATGCCGGCTTCAAAACTGAGTGGCGATCGTTCTGTCGGGAGATGATACTCGGGTCCGCCCCAGCCGTCGCCTCGGGGATCACCCGTCTGAATAACGAAATTCGGAACAACCCGATGAAAAACAGTACCGGCATAGAAATTCTTTTCCACACAGGCAAGAAAAGCATCGACGGTGTAAGGTGCGTAGAAGGCATCACACTGAATGTCAATGACACCGCGGGTGGTCTCAAACCTGACGATTGGGTGCAAACCATACCTTCTTACGTGAGATAAATCATGA
>QNCV01000258.1 GCA_003645845.1 Fidelibacterota bacterium
CGTTTGGAAAATATTTTGTAGGTGTTTGTCCTACAGGATATTCAGATATGAGCAGTGAGATTTAAGTAGTGAGAGGGTGGGATTTTTCCTTGAATATCAAATTAATATAACGTGAGTTCAACATAAGTGAACATTATTTTCACTCAAAGAAAACCACCGTTAAACGGTCTGTTTTTATAGAGTAAATTGCTTTAATGAAGCGAAATCAGCAGGGTCTCTTTATCTCCCTCAAGTCGGACTCTGGTATCTTTCAAAGCGGAATACTCCTCTCAATTCAAATCCTTGAATTGCATATAGAAATTGAGCAGATATTTGAGCGCCTTTGGAAAGGCCATCCACATTTCCAGTGATGATTCGACGTATTCAATCGCCTCGTTTTCATCGCCAAAGGTATAGTATTCACCTATTTCTGCATCAACATCCCGGTCGTCACAAAGGATTTCAATTATATGGGGATTGTAGGAGATGGCTTCCAGCAGTATCTCCTGAGTCCGTCTGACTCCTCCGTACTTTATAAAATAATAGAGAAAATAGTTGTACAACCACCCGAAAGTAACCTCTTCTTCATATTGAATAAATAGTTTATAATATTCTTTATAGAAATGGTTTTTTAATAAGAGCGGAGCAAGATCAAAGCGAACGCCCATATTGTCAACAGGGTTCAGTCTCAACATGTCCTGATATTCGGCAATCGCTTCAGCATCCCGTCCCAGGATTAGCAAGGCGTATGCGTATTTATCACGAGCCCGCATATAGGGACGCGTGACGTTGATACCCCAGAAATGACCGACATCCTCTTTGAAATGTTGTTCCCCGACATCCCGTTCACCGGATTTTACCGCTTTCCGATACCAGTCAAGCGCCTCCTCAGGTTCCAGGCTCTTGTCGCCGTAATAGATATACGCATCCACACAATCGGGGTAGATTTCAAGGGCTTTCTGCGCTAATTTACGCCCTTCTTCCTCCGTTGTCTCATATGCACTATACATCAGCTGTTTCGCTTCGAGACGAGGTGTCATTTTAACTTTTTTCCGTAATTTTTCAATTGGAAGACGCGTGACCGAATCAATTATGCGTTTGATTTCTTTTTCGCTTTTCCCTTCATTCGATTCGATTATAGCATTAATATAATCAAATAACTCTTCGCTTAACAGCGGATGGTACAAATCAGATTTTATTTTATCTTTTGCAGACATAAAATTGTTTCCTCTTTTTACTCAGGTTATTTAACCAAATTATGACGAATAGCGTAGCAAATCAGTTCGGCGTTGTTCTTCATACCCATTTTTTCAAGAATCCTGGCGCGGTTCGTGCTGATGGTTTTGACGCTCAGGGACAATTCTTCGGCAATTTCACCGACGGTCATTCCGGAGCCAATCAGACGCAGCACCTGAAATTCCCGATCAGAGAGCGCCTCGTGACTTAATTTGTGGTAATTTGAATTGAGACAATCCGCAAGCTTCTCAGCTAATTCGAGGCTGACGTACTTGTGTCCGTTATAAATTCTGCGAACGGCTGATATTAATTTTTCTGCAGCGGATTCTTTTGTCAGATAGCCCGAAGCTCCGGCTTTCAACACCCGGATAGCGTACTGGTCTTCGGAATACATACTCAGCACCAGCACCGGCAACGTCGGATTATGCAATTTGATATATTTCAATACATCCAGACCTCCGCGCCCCGGCATGGAAATATCCAGGACCACCAGATCATATTTTTCGTATTTGATTTTCTCGATCACTTCGGATCCGTTGGCCGCTTCCCCGGTGACAATGATATCCGATGTCTCTTTGAATATTTGCTTTAATCCCTCACGGACAATCGTATGATCATCGGCAATCAGTACCCTAATCATGGTTTCCCATCCTGAACAGGCAGTCTTACTTTCACAGTCGTTCCGATATTGTGAACGCCACTGATAATTACTTTCCCACCCCAGGGATTGACCCGTTCCCGCAATCCGACCAGCCCTAATGACTTGGAACTGTAAATCTGCTCATCAGTAATTCCAATTCCATTGTCCTTGATTTCCATTGTCAATAATTCTGAGGTAAAGCGCATGCTGACATGCACGGCGCTGGCATGGGCATGTCGGGCTACATTGGTCAGGGCTTCCTGAAATATCCGAAAAACCGCAATGACCCGGTCTTGTTCCAGATGATGATCTGTGTCATCCAAATCCAGAGTACAGATAATACCGGTCCGGTTCTGAAATTCGCCACCGTACCATTCCATCGCGGCCTGCAATCCTAAATCATCAATCAGTCCCGGTCGCAATTCGGTGGAAATCCGCCGAACCGTCTGGATAGTAGAATCCACAAGGTCGGTCATGGACCGGACTTTCCCGATCTGTTCCTTCTGCTCCGGATTCAGACGTTTCTGCATCCAGATAAGATCCATCTTGAGGGCAGTGAGAGCTTGTCCTAATTCGTCGTGAATCTCCCGTGCCATAATCAGGCGTTCCTCTTCACGCACGGATTGAAGGTGGGATGCCAGGCTGCGAAGCTGATCGCGGGACTCTTTCAGATCACGCTCGACTTTTTTCCGTTCCGTAATATCAATTACAACGCCACGCAGCCCCACGGCTTTATTATTCTGAATAATGGGATTCGAATAGAACAATGCCTGAAAGGTGCTGCCGTCTTTCCGGAGACAGGTGTATTCGTTTCCGTTGATTTCTTCATTATTAAAAATTCTTATGATATTTTCACGAACACGCTTCCGTTCAGAAGGAATGAATAATTGCAGAAAATCGACACCTTTGTTAAGATCTTCCTGAGTATATCCAAAACTCTGAATGCCATATTTATTGGTAAATTTGAAATTACCATTCAGATCCATTTCATAAACAGTTTGAGGTAATAGTTCAACGAGATCACGAAACTTTTTTTCGTTTTTACTCAGCTCACGTTCGGTATTTTTCAGCTCGATTTCGGTCTTTTCAAGTTCTTTGATACGCGCCTTGAGCTTGCGTATCTCATTTTTCAGAGCCTTAATGTCGTTTGATGAAGCCATTGTTGATTATTCCGGAAGTTCGAAAGCTTCCAGGAGTGATTTCATAGCATTGTCGTAATCGGATTCATTGATAATACAACTGATACTGGATATACTTGTCGATATACCCAGAATATTGATATTGTATTTTCCCAATTGCTCGCACATTTTCCCTGAAATTGTCGGTTTTTCCCTGAAATGCGGTCCATAAACAACGAGAATCATAACATGTTCATACCATTTATCACCACGAGCACGAACAATTCCCCGCATACCGGACAGTAAGTATCGGACTTTATCTTTATCAGAAGATTTTATACAAAAGGTTATGTCCGCCGTGCCTTCGAGGTTTTCGCTTTCGGTAATAAACTCAATATTGATATTGTTTTTACCTAAAACGGTTAATACTTTGCCGGCAACTCCCGGTTGATTGGGAGCCGATAAAATTGATATCATAACTAAATTTCTCGTTTCGAGAATTCCGCCTATTTTGATTTTTTCAGTCATGATTTACATTTCTGCCGAGATATTTTTCGATATAGCCGATTAAGGTGTCAGGCATTACCGGTTTTTCAAGGAATTCATTCACCGGTAACGTTTCGTCGTCTTTATTGTATTGATATCCGGTCTGCTGGCTTACAGCCGTTAGCATGATAATTGGAATATCCGCAATAACCGGTGTTGAGCGGATTTTTCTGGCAATGACAAATCCTTCGTCCTCCGTCCGCATCATCACATCAAGGATTACCATATCCGGTTTTTCGGTCTCAATCATCCTGAAACCCCGGTCTCCGTCCTGAGCATCCAATACTGTGTAGCCGTGACTTTCCAGTACAATTCGTAATACTTCGATGAGATCGATATCATCGTCAATTATTAGAATCTTGTGCGCCATCCAATCATCCTTTTATAAATTATTCAACAGGTAAGATAAAACTATTTTTCTGGAATATCCTCATTTTTTTATGAATTATTGCTTTAATAAAGTCTGCACATGGTTAACAATTTCCGGAATATTCTGACCGGTTTTGGCAGAAGTCTCTATAATCCGCATCTGAGGCTTGATCTTTCGGATATTTTCCCTCAGAAGATTTATATCCATGTCAAGATAGGGCACTAAATCTGTTTTATTAATAATCGTCGTATCACAGACTCTGAACATCAACGGATATTTCAACGGTTTGTCTTCACCTTCGGTTGTACTGATTACGACGAAATTATAATTCGATCCGGTATCGAATTCCGCCGGACACACCAGATTGCCAACATTTTCAATAATGACGAGATCAAGTTCATTCAGTTCAAATTGA
>QNCV01000259.1 GCA_003645845.1 Fidelibacterota bacterium
GATGTTCGTAATATTTCGCCAGTTCGATATAGGGTTCAGTCGAAAAGGGGTAACGATCCTCCAGTAAATTTTCCCAGAGAGACTGGGCTTTTTTCCACTGACCGGTCTTTTTGTACAATAATGCCAATTCGAGGTTTGTCTTTTGGCGTCGGCTGACGGTGATTTTCGAATTTAGGACATGCTCGTAATGGGCAATGCTGCGATCCATGTCTTTTTTACGGGTAAACATTCTGGCTTTTGCATAATCGGTTAAGGGATTTTCTTCCGGTTCCTGAGATTGATAGGCTTTCATGACCAGAATCAGGTTCGCAAGCATGGTGATAATGTCAAAGCGGTTATGGTAGAAAATTCGTTCGATCTTGTCAATTCTCCGGCTGCGCAGGTAATCGAAATAGGCGTCGGGGATCATCTCGCCCGGAATGTCATCTTCGCGGTACAGTCCCAGCAGATCGGTTTCAACGGTTTTCAGTTTGCAATTCTCCATTGAGTATTTCCAGAACGTTCGCGTCGGATGAAGCAGGTCGATATGTTGTATATTTTCGAGTATTGGCGGCATTCGATTTAATACAAATCGTGAATTCAGCAGCGGAATGTCAAAACTCTTGCCGTTGTATGAAACCAGGCTGTCGAACAGGGGAATTATTTTCCGAAGGAGATCGAGCATACCCTCTTCGTGGCTCAGTTGGGTGATAAAATATTGATGAACGGTGAATATCTGTTTTTCAATAAAACCGAGACCAATCAGGAATGCCACTGTGCCGGTTCCGCCGCTCAGGCCGGTTGTCTCGGTGTCGATGAAAAGCAGGCAATCGGGGGATATGGGAGGATCTATGGAAAAAATATCTTCAAACAGTTGCGTATCCATGTTAAAAATTTCGTGCATGTCAAGATTGCCGTAGGGTTCGGCCAGATCATAACGATATTCGGCCCTGAAAATATCTCCGAAATGGGTGTTGATCCATTTGCCCTGAACGAGGTCCGATATGGATTGGGTGTTTTGCTCGATCCGGGATTTTGGGAAATATTTGGGCTTGTTCCGGTTTTGAAACAGACGTCCGAGTTCCTGCCGGATTCGGGAATCCCGCTTATCTTCAGGCTCGGTCCGGTCCGTTTTGGAATAGAGTTCGTTTAATCGGTCGCGGATATTTTTCATCCTTTTGAAAATAGGAGACACAGACTCAATATGCAAGCACGGAAATGCAATATTTCTTGGCTTTATGTCTTGAAATGCGTAGTATTTCTGTACCTTTAAATTGAAAGGCGCCGCATGAAATCGATAAAGAAAATTGTTATTCTGTTCCTTTGTTTAATGACGATTGCCGTTGCTTCGGACTCGCTGTTTCGGTTTGCCTGGCTGACCGACACTCATGTGGGATCGACCACTGGTCTTGAAGATTTGAAACAGGCTGTTGCTGATGTGAATGTCCAAAAGGATCTGGATTTCGTCATTGTGTCCGGGGATGTGACGGAGATGGATGTTGATGGAAATCTCGATTCGGCTAAGAAGGCGCTTGATGAATTGAACATTCCGTATTATGTCATTCCCGGGAACCACGACACCAAATGGTCGGCGTCGGGAACCCGAAAATTCGCCGCTCTGTTCGGTTCAGACTGTTTTAATTTCGAGTATGCCGGATTTCGATTTATCGGGTTTGATCAGGGGCCGCTGTTGCGTATGGGTGACGGATTGGTGACACCGGAGCGGATTCGCTGGCTGAAAGAAACATTGGCAAAACCGGAAAATCCCGGGCAGCCGGTTTTCATTGTGAATCACTATCCCATGGATAATTCGGTGAGCAACTGGTTTGAGGTTATGAACATCATCAGGCAGTATAATATTCAGGCAATTTTACATGGACACGGTCATCGCAATCGCCTGACGACTTACGAAGGTATTCCCGGCGTGATGAGCCGTGCTAATCTGCGCGGTAGCGTCGAAACCGGCGGATATACGATTGTTCTTGTTCGCCCGGATTCGATTTTTTTTCGTGAACGCAATTCTGCCGGTCAGACCCTGCCGGTCTGGGCGTCGCTTCCGATCAGACAGTATCATCGGGAAAGTGACGCCGGTAATCATGAGATGCCCGATTTCGGAATTAACGAAAAATATTCCAATGTGAAAGAGATCTGGTCGGTTCAGTTGGAGTGGGCTCTTGCGGGTTCGCCGGCGGTAAGCAACAATATTTGCGTTGTAGCAAACAGCGGCGGGTTTATTGACGGGATTGCATTAGATAATGGTGCGCTGCTCTGGCAGTTCCGGAGCGGTCAGCCTGTTTTTTCCACTCCCGCAATTGCAGAGGGGCGGGTGGTAGTAACATCGACCGATTCCTGCATTTATTGTATAGACGCAGCAAATGGCGAATTGCTGTGGAAACATCGGACCGGTTCTCCGGTTGTTGCGAACCCGGTTATCGTGAAAAAGCAGATTTTCTGTGGCGGCAGCGATGGAATTTTTCGTTCTCTGGCTTTAAAGACGGGAGCGGTGATTTGGGAGTATAACGGCGTTGCCGGTTTTGTTGAGGCGAAACCGTTTATTTATAAGAATAAGGTTATTTTCGGAGCCTGGGACAATCATCTCTATGCTCTTCATAAAGGAAACGGAAAACTGCTCTGGAAATGGGCCGGCGGGACGCCGGGATTACTCTATTCACCGGCGGCCGTATGGCCGGTAGCGACGCAGAACAAGGTGTTTATCTCTGCACCTGACCGGTATTTATCTTGTATCGATGCCCGCAATGGGGAAACCATCTGGCGATCGAATACATTCAAAGTTCGCGAGACAATCGGCATTTCAGAGGATAAATCCGCTGTCTTTGCCCGAACAATGTGGGACACGGTTGTGGCGATTGATCCCTCTGTTTCTGAATTAAAACCGATCTGGATTTCAAATGTTGAATACGGATATGATATTGATCCGTCCATGCCGGTTGAAAAGGACGGAACGCTTTTTTTTGGAACAAAAGACGGATTTGTGTATGCTCTCGACGCCGCAAGCGGAAAAATAAAAGGCGTTCATCGCTTGAGTGTTGCCTTGATCAATACAGTTGTGCCATTGGATGGCCACAGAGTTGTAGCGACGGCTATGGATGGTACGCTTGCGCTATTGGAATTTGATTAGATCCTGGATCCTGGGTGCTGGATTCTTGATTATTCAACGGTTTTCATTCTGAAGTGATCGCCGGTGTCGTCAACGATTCTCCGATACCAGGATTCCGGATAGCCGGGATGTTTGACATTCCCCAGTTCATCCTTCAGATTGCCGTCCAGATATTTCACGATTAAATCCTCACCCAGTTTCTTCCAGCGTTTCACCGTGGCATTCCCGACCTTGACACTGTAGTCGGTCAGGTAGTCAATCGCCAGTTGCGGCGACTGTTCGTATAGTTTCAGTGCGGCGGCTTCGATTTTCGGCTGGTCGGCGGCAAATTGGCCTTCCAGTTGACGCTGGATTTTCCGGACATCGACGATCATTTCACTATAACGCTGGTAGCAGTAATTGGATACGAAATTGAATACCCAGAAAGCCGATTCCCAACTGAAATGATAAAAATCCGCGGTTCCCACCGCATAGCTGGAAGGCACTTCGGTTATTCCGCAGTACATTGGAACATAGACAGTGCTGTAGGTATCATCTACGCTGAACCAGAGAATTCCGCCGATTGGATCGGGCAGCCAGGAACGCGCCTGAGCCACAAAGGAAAATCCGGTCTGCTGGGTGGAGGTCGCCCGTTCATTGCAGTACGTGACGCCGTCAATTTCCCAGGTCAAGGGTCGCCAGCGGTAGGGCAATTGGTAGGGACCCGCGCCGATATCTTTACGCATGTCGAATTCGGAATCCTCGAAGTGATCGCGCATCAGTTCCATGACATCCCGGTGGGACAATTTCTTGTCCGGTTTTATCCAGAGCGGCAGCGGCTCTGCACCTTTAACTCCTTTAATATAATCCATCGACAGATTCAGAGAAGGCGCCGCCCGGCGAAACATGCTCCAGACGCGGGCCTCGCAAAAGCGCAGTGCACCGTAATCCGGAGGCGCATAGGCGTCGGCAAAGCTGAAAGCCTTGTCTTTACCGTTGAACCAGCCCTTTTCCCGGGCCAGTTTGATTACATCTTTTTCATAAAGACAATTTTTGGGGTCTTTAAGTGGAAATTGTCGGATTCGAGCCTGGTTGGCGTGGGCGCTGATATAGCCGTCGGGAATCCGGCGGGCGACCCAGACCGCGCCGGTTCTGCCGGGTCCTTTGCCGATCATCTCCATAATCCAGACTTCGTTGGGATCGGCGATGGAGAAGGATTCCCC